>CACXNH010000065.1 GCA_902768955.1 uncultured Bacteroidia bacterium
ACAATATGGAGCTCCGCGCCCGCCAGCTTCATGAAGCCGTTGAGTCAGACAAAGCCGGCCGCATGGCAGAGCCTGAGGTGAAGGCTATCCTTGAAGACCTCCTTCCCTATGAGGAGGAAATGTGCAAGGCGGAGCGCCTTTACCGTGATGGCAAGCTTCCCAAACGCATCTGCCACTGCGACACAAAGGTGAACAATATGCTGTTCAATGACAAAGGAGAGATTCTCTGCGTCATAGACCTAGATACACTTATGCCCAGCTTCGTGTTCTCAGACTTCGGAGACTTCCTCCGTACTGCCGCCAACACCGTGGCGGAAGACAGTCCTCAGGTGGACAAGGTGGATTTCAAGATGGATATTTTCAAGGCCTTTGCCGAAGGGTACCTTGAAAGCGCCAAGGTTTTCCTCACCCCCATCGAGATAGAGAACCTGCCTTACGCCGCATGCCTGTTCCCCTATATGCAGGCAGTCCGTTTCTTTGCAGATTACATTAACGGAGACACCTATTACAAGATCAAGTACCCTGAGCACAACCTCGTGCGTACTCGCAACCAGGTTGCCCTGTTCCATGCAGCGATGGCAAAGGTTCCACAGATGAAAGAATTTATCCAAGAAAAGATATGAAACTAAAAGCCATCATCCTGTCGGCCGCTCTGTTTGCCGCCGTTTCCTGCAGCCAGCCTGCAAAGATTATCAAGACCGAGGTTCCTCCCCGTCCCGCCGGCCAGGAATCAATGCTCCAGTTTGCCGCAGAGCCCATTCCCGACGTTGGCATCGGTGTAGTTGGTCTTGGAGACCGCGGCAGCGGTGCCGTGCACCGTCTTTCCTTTGTTCCCGGCAGCCACGTTGCAGCAATCTGCGACGTAGAGCCGGACAGGGCCGAAAAGAACCTCAAGGTCCTAGAAAGCCGCGGGATGACCGCCAAGGTATATGCCGGTGACGAGGAGGCTTACAAGCAGCTCTGCGAGGACCCTGACGTTGATCTTGTGTACATCTGCACAGACTGGGTACATCACGTTCCCGTGGCACTCTACGCCATGGAGCACGGCAAGCACGTGGCCCTGGAAGTCCCTTCCGCAGAAACTCTTGAGGCATGCTGGGACCTTGTGAACACCTCCGAGCGCACCAGAAAGCACTGCATGATCCTTGAGAACTGCTGCTATGACTTCTTTGAACTCACAGCCCTCACCATGGCTCAGCAGGGAGTCTTTGGAGAGATTATCCACGCCGAAGGCGCCTACCATCACAATCTGGACCCTTACTGGGACAACTACTGGCGCAACTGGCGTCTGGAGTTTAACCAGAAACACCGCGGAGACCTTTATCCCACCCATGGATTCGGCCCCGTATGCCAGGCTCTCAACATCCATCGCGGAGACCGCCTCACCACCCTTGTCGCCATGGATACGGATGCCTTCAACGGCCCCAAGCTTGTTGAAAAGCGCACCGGGAAACCATGTACTGATTTCCAGAACGGAGATGAGACCATGACCATGATCCGCACTGCAAAGGGCAAGAGCATCCTCATTGAGCATGACGTAATGACTCCCCGCCCCTATGACCGCATGTACCAGCTTGTGGGAACAGACGGTTACACGGCCAAATATCCCGTGGGCCAGGTATGCCTGAGGACGGAGGCCGCCGGAGAAGTGGACTACGAAGACCTTGAGTTCGAGAAAGTCTATGAAGGGGATGAGCTTGAAGCCCTTATGGCCCAGTACCGTAACCCCATCCTTACCCCTGAGCTTGAGGCTCTTGCAAAGGAGGTCGGCGGCCATGGCGGCATGGACTTCATCATGGACTACCGCCTTGTGTATTGCCTTAACAACGGCCTGCCGCTTGACATGGACGTGTACGACCTTGCCGAATGGTGCTGCGTAACGGAACTCTCAAGGATTTCCATTGAGAACGGCTGCGTACCTGTGGAGGTCCCGGACTTCACTCGTGGTGAATGGGACAAGATCCAGGGCTTCAGCTATGCATTCGCAGAATAACAGTACAGTCATTCTGAGCCAAGCCCAAGAATCTTACCCTATCTGGGGCTTACAGAAAGAAGAAGATTGAGCTGCTGGGAAATTGCGGCGGTGAAATCCTCGGAAGATGCGGGGATGGTATCCTTCAGGATGCCGTCCTCGCATTCTATTGATATGGCCGATACCCCCACATAAGCCATCCTGTAGAACTCCTCCATGGAAGGGTAGACGTAGAAAAAGTTGAAGTCGTCCCTGGTTTGCAGGAGTTTGATTTCAGAGCCGTCACGGAGAGTGAATGTGACGGGGGAGTCATAGGGAATATGATGTTTGGCCGAAGTCCCAAGGACAACCGCAAGGTCAAGGTCTTCCTTTCCGGCGTTCTTGTAGTAAAGGTGGGAGAGGATAATGTTGTAGTCAAGGCTGTTTCCGCGTGCCATGACGGGGTTGGATGCAGTGAGGATGCTGCCGGTGTTGTCCGTGCGGCTTGCGATGGTGGCAGTGAGTTCTATTGTAGAATCTGCCGCCTTCAGGATGGTCTGGCAGTGGGATTTGAGGAGCTTTGCAAACTCGTCAGAGGCAAACGAAGCCTGAACGTAGTCGTCCGGGTTCCAGCCGGTGACAAGGTCTATGGACTTGACTCCGCGAATGAGTTTTTCCATGTCTGCGGGTTCTGCGGCATACTTGAGCCGGTTCACGAAGAATCCGCTATCCAGGCGCTTCTTGGTGGCCGAATCCTGGCCTATCTGGTCCAGGCGCACGAACTTGCCGGAGGGGAGAGTGGCCGACATTTTCACGCCCTTTGGCGTTACTACCGCCTCTTTCTGGATGAGGTTGATGTACAGAAGATACATGGAGGAGCCGTCCGGCAGGCCTACAAGCTCCACCCTCAGTTCTGAGGGGATATCGGCCAGCTTTATTGGCTCATAATCAGTGGAAATGTGCGTGAAGCCGCTGCTTCTGTAGTTGGTGCGCAGCTGCTGTGAGAAGGCTCCCTGGCAAAGCAGTGCGGCTATCATTACAAGAACTGTCCTTTTCATGTTTTCCGATTAAAATCCTCTGCAAATATACACTTTCTGTACCAAAAAGCAGCACACTTTATATATTCAATTAATTTTTGTACATTTGTAGGCTAAATATAAAGGATTAATATAAATAAATAACTATAGCTATGAAGAGATTCTTCCTCTCGTCACTTATGATTCTGGTGTCAGTACTGGCAGTGGCACAGTCGGCCTCAATGCTTTCAATGGCACGTGCAGAACTAGACAAACGTGGCCTCACGGAGGCTGAAGTCCGTGAACGTCTCATGCAGGACGGCATCAACCCGGACATTATTTCCCCATCAGACTATCCACAGTATCAGGGCCGCGTATTGGCCATACTCAATGAGCTCCAGGCCCAGAAGGCAGGTGCCAATGCGGGCGGAACGGCATCGGCAGGCTCTGTCGCAGAGGTTCTCCCCGTTTCCCCCGCAGACGCCCCCCAGACAACCATTGGGGAGGCCGCCGCAGAGACTGCACTGGAGCAGGCCCTGGAGGATAACCACGTTTCTCCTACTGCCGGAAACAGTATTTATGGCCACTCCATGTTCACCGGCAAATCCCTGGATGTATTCCGTACAACGGACGGAGCCCAGGCTCCGGACACCTACGTCCTTGGAGAGGGAGATGAGGTTCACATTTCCATATTCGGCTCCTCCCAGACGGAAATCCACCAGAGGATAGCGGCAGACGGCTCCATCCATCCCGCCGGATCGTCAAAGATTTTCCTCAAGGGCCTCACCCTGGCCCAGGGCCGTACCGCCATCCGCTCCAAGCTCTCACAACACTATTCCTTCCGCCCGGACCAGATTGCAGTGACAATCTCTACCGCCAGGACCCTTTCCGTGAGTATTTACGGTGAAGTTGGCGTTCAGGGCGGTTTCACTGTGAGCGCCCTCAACAATGTGTTCAATGCCCTTGCTGCTGCAGGCGGCCCCACCGCCAAAGGTTCAGTGCGTAACATCCAGCTCTCCCGTGCCGGAAAGAACTACTCTCTGGATTTTTACAAGTATATGACAAACCCCACCGAGGGCCTGCCCTATGACCTTCAGAACAATGACGTTATCTTTGTCCCTCTTGCCCAGAAGATTGTGACCATAGAGGGTGCCGTCAAGCGCCCCATGGACTATGAAATGGTTGAGAGCGAGACCCTTCTTGACCTCATAGAGCTTGCCGGCGGCCTTACATATAACGCTTACCCGGAGTTTGTCCAGATAGAGCGTCAGGAAAACGCTGAACTCAGTTACCAGGAATACAAGCTCTCCGAAGTCATGTCCGGAAAGAAAGTTTCGCTCCGTCCAGGAGATGTGGTGAGGATAAAGTCATCGGCCCGTCCGCTGGAAAACTATGTGGAGATTTCCGGTGACGTGTACTATGGCGGCCGCTTTGATTATGATTCCAACAAGAGCCTCAAGGCTCTCATTGAAAAGGCCGAGCCCCGTTACACGGCAAAGAAAGACTATGTGATTGTGGAACGCACAAATCCAGATGAAACAGTTGAGGTAATAACCGTCCCTTATCCCGGGGAAAACGGCAACCCTGATTTCACTCTCAAGGCCCGTGACCGCGTTTCCGTACTTGAACTGGCAGATTACCGTGACACGGAGACTATCGCAGTCCAGGGAGAGGTCCGCCGTCCGTTCACCCGTTCCTTCGGCCTGAATGACCGCATGACCGTGGGTCAGGCAATAGAACTTGCCGGCGGCCTCAAGCCCAGCGTATTCCCCGTTGCCTATATCACCCGTAAGGATATCTCCAATCCGGAAAAGAAGCAGTATCTTCGCATCTCCATTGAAGCTGACAAGGATAAACTCCTGCAGCCCGGAGACCAGCTTTCAGTCTATGACAACACCACATATACCAATATCGGTGAGGTGCGTATCTCTGGTGCCGTCAAAAATCCCAAGGGCGTAACATATGATCCCGGTCTTACCGTGCATGACCTCATCATGATGGCCGGCGGTTTTGATCTTGGCGCAGCCTACAACAGGGTGGAAGTGTTCCGCGTTAATATCTCCAATACAGAAGAAGTGAACTATGATATGGTAACCATTTCCGTGGACGAGGATTACAATGTCACAGATAAGAGTTTCCAGCTTCAGCCCTATGACCATATTGTAGTCCGTATGACTCCCAACTTTACAACGGGCCGTACTGTAGAGTTGAGCGGGCGTGTGTTGTATCCCGGTGTGTATGTCCTTGAAGACTCCCGCACCCAGCTCTCACAGATTATTGAGATGGCCGGCGGCCTTCTTGATGACGCAGATCCCTACGCATACGTAATGCGTACGGGAGGCCGTAACCATGGCCGTATTGCCATGGACCTCAAAAAGGTCAAGGCCAACAAGGGCAGTATCAGTCATGACCCCATCCTTATGGACGGAGATGTGATCAATGTGGTCCGCCAGGAAAACACAGTTGTAATCCGCGCCACAGGTACTCTTATGGACCAGTATGTTCCGGATGAATTCGTTGGGGCGCAGAAGATAATCACCTATCAGGGCCGTCACCGCGCTGCCTGGTACATCAAGAATTTCGCCGGCGGTTATGACAGGTATGCAAACCGCAAGAGCGTTACCGTTACCCTTCCCAACAACCAGTCCAAGGGAACCAAGCAGTTCATCTTCCGTGCCACCCCCATTGTGGAGCCAGGCAGCGTAATCACCCTTACCATGGACCAGGACAAGATTGACAATCGCAACCGCAAGATGCAGGAGCCTAAGAACAAGGTGGACTTTGAAACCGTGGCTGCCAAGACCATGTCTTCCTTAACCTCTATCATTTCTGTCATTATCCTGGGCAGGAACCTCCTCAGGACCACAAACTAATGCTCTTATGGATCAGAACAATCAGTACAACATCCCGCAGGAAGAGGAAGAGGGCCTTGACATCATGGCTCTTGTCAGGAGCCTCTGGGAAGGCCGCAAGACGGTTATCATAGTAACATCCGTGTTCATTGTCCTTGGCCTTGTGGCCGCAATCACAATGAAACGCACATACACTGTTACCACTACTATGGTGCCCCAGATGAGCTCTTCCAGGAACTCCTCCCTGGCTTCCCTGGCATCCCTTGCAGGCATGGATTTTGGCATGCCCCAGACCGCGGAGCTTTCACCTTTGGTTTATCCCCAGATAGTGAGCAGCATCCCCTACAGGGTAGAGCTCATGCACGCCCCGCTTCATTTTGAGAAGGCCGACACCGCCGTATCCCTTCTCACCTACGCAAAGGAGTACATGAAGCCAAGTTTCATGACGCAGGTGAAAAAATATACTATCGGCCTTCCGTTCCTACTGCTTTCGAAACTGAGTAAGCCCGTAGAGGTGGTTTTGCCGGAAGGCTGGGAGCCAGGCAGCTCCGCAGAATCTGAGCCAAGGCCATTCACCGTCACCACGGATGAAGAACTTATGCTCGAGTACATTTCTGCTGCGGTTAACCTTAGCGTAGACAAGAAAGAAGGCTATCTTACCCTCACTGTAAGCGGCATGGAACCTGTCCAGACCGCAGACCTTGCCCTGAAAGCACAGGAACTTCTCCAAAAGGAAGTAACACGCTTCCGCACGGAAAAGGCACAGGATGAACTGGAATACATCCAGGGGCGCTACGACGAAATAAAGAAGGAGGCAGAGTCCTATCAGGCTTCCCTCGCTGTTCTCACAGACCGTTCCCAGAGTATGCCCACTTCCCAGGCCAGACTCCAGAGAGAGCGCCTCCAGACTAAATATGCCGTTGCCAGCACAGTTTACTCTGAAATGGCAAAGCAGCTGGAAACAGCCAAGATGAAGGTAAAGAGGGAGACTCCCGTCCTGACCGTAGTACAGCCCATCACTGTGCCTACCAAGCCGTCCAACAGTAGGCTCAAGGTTCTCATAGTATGGACATTCCTTGGCTTTATCCTTGGCTGCGGAATAGTCTTTGGAAAGCAGTACTGGCCCAAGGTCAAGGAAATGCTTAAAACCCCTGAAGAGCAGGAGAACAACTGATGCCGCTGGCCATCTTCTCAGTAAACCTGTTATCGGACAACCTTCTGCTCCTGGCTTCCGTCCTGGTGTTTGTAGCCGTGCTCATCACTAAGGTTGGCGTAAAGCTGGGAGCGCCTTCGCTGCTGCTGTTCCTCATTCTGGGTATGGCAATCGGCCAGGACGGCCTGGGACTTAAGTTTGAAGATTATGAGCTGGCAGATCATATAGGCCATTTTGCAATTACCGTAATTCTTTTCACCGGAGGTTTTGAGACTGTCCTGAAAGAAACCAAGCCTGTGATGAAGCAGGGTGTCATGCTCTCTTCGTTGGGTATATGCATTACTGTAATCCTTACCGGCCTTTTCATCTTTTTTGCAACCGGGCGCATCATTGCCGGCACCGGAGTTACCCTCATGGCCTGCCTTCTTGTGGCTGCTATCATGAGTTCTACTGACTCTACATCCGTGTTTTCCGTCCTTCACGGAAAGCGCCTTAAACTGAGGAGTAATCTTGGGCCGCTCCTTGAGCTTGAATCCGGAAGCAATGACCCCATGGCATACATTCTCACCATCCTTCTAGTGAGATTCATGACAGAGCCTTCGCTTCAGGGATTAGGTACGGGTGTGAGTATTGTGGCAGGTGTGCTGGTGGTCCTCATCCAGGTTCTTATCGGCGTTGCCGTGGGCTTTGGAGTGGGCTATGGCGCCAAATGGCTGCTTCCAAAGATAAAGCTCCAGAATACATCCCTTATGGGAATCCTCATCCTGAGCACCGCCTTTTTTGCCAACGGACTTGCCTCCCTGTTTCAGGGACAGGGACTCATTTCCATCTACATTGCGGCCGTCATTATTTCCAACAAGGCAAACATAGACCGCAAGAAGGATATTGCCAAGTTCTTTGACGGCATTACCTGGATAATGCAGCTTGCGATGTTCCTCATCCTGGGCCTGCTTGCCCGGCCGTCACTGATGATTCCGGTTATGCTTCCCGCCGTCCTCACCGGCCTTTTCCTCATCTTTGTGGCAAGGCCCGCCGGCGTGTTCCTTACCCTGGCACCTTTCAGGGGGATGAAATTCAAGGAGAAACTCTTTATTTCATGGGTGGGCATAAAGGGCGCAGGCCCCATTGTCTTTGCCCTTTATCCCGTCCTTCATGAGGTCCATGGCGCAAGTGCAGTTTTCAACGTTGTGCTTGTCGTGAGCCTTATGTCCCTGATTCTTCAGGGAATGTCCCTTACTCCCGTGGCCAAATGGCTCAACCTCAGTTATCCCGAGGACCCTGAGGTGGAGAGTTTCGGGATGGAACTCCCGGAAGAGATGGGAATGCTCTCCGACCACGTTGTTACGCCCGATGACCTGTCGGCCGGAAAAACCCTTCGTGAGCTGCACCTTCCCCATGGCATCCGCGTGATGATGGTAAAGCGCAGCGGAAAGTTCCTTGTGCCTCACGGCAGCATGGAGCTCTTTGAGGGGGACCACCTTATTATAGTAATGGGAGAAAGCGACGACTGATATGAAACATACACTGACCACAATCCTTTTTGCGGCGGCGGTCATGGTTCTTCCCGTCCTTGCCGTTGCCGATGATGTTCAAACCCTTGACAAGGCCATGGCAGACGCCAGGGTAGAGCTCAAGCGTGACTTCGTGCGCCGCCAGAAGATGCAGGAGAGGATGAGTTCCAACTTCCAGCACCAGCATGGCCGCATGCTCTCCCTCATCAAGAAGTGCAATGAGATGTCCGTGATGCTGTATCTCCAGAAGAAGGAGTACACCTTTGATCTGAGCTATGCCCTGCAGCAGGTGACGGATGAATACGAGGACTTCAACCGCAAGCGCACCCCCTATGACCGGATTGTGGCCGATATGGACCTGGAGATAGACCGCTATGCGCGTCTGCTGGAGTCCATGCGGCGCCTCCCCCCGGCACTTGACAGCTCGGCCGTAGCATACCCCGACGACAGCCTCCGTTTCCACAACGACTCCCTGGAGCACCACATCCAGGCCGCAGAAACTACCCTTGAGGAGGACGTTGAGGCCGCAGTGGACAGCATCCTTCCCGTGCCTCAAAGAGTCCTACGATTACGCCAAAGCCCGCTACATGCTCCTTCAGAAGGAGATTTTCCGTGACGGCCAGGCCGCCGTGTGGGATATACTGGCCCGTCCGGATTTCTATAAGAGAATAGCCCGCAGCGCCCTCACAAGGCGTGAGACCGGTCTCCACATGACGTCCCCTCTGTGGACCTTCTTCTGGCTCCTTCTGGCTATCTCGGCCGCCCTTATGGTGCGTTTCAGAAAGATCAATGTCCGTAAGACCATACGGCTTCTTCTGCCCACAGTTGTTGTTACCCTTGTGGTAATCTTCTGTCGCATAACATTTATGCCCAACATCCTGATGAACCTCCTCTTCCCCATAGTGATGACGGCTGGATTCATCTGGCAGGCAGTGGCCTGCGGCTTTAACCTTGGAAAAGTGGACAAGGAAAACCGCGGCATGGGCCTTATGTCACTCCTTGTGATGGGGGCAGCGGCAGTGGCAGCCATCATCGGCTATATCTTCATAGCCCTGATGATTGTTACATGGTGGTATTTCCAGCTTGCAGCAGTCCTTGCCCTGCTTGCCGTAAGCCACCTTATGGGCATATATAAGGAAAAGCCCCTTACAAAGCGTATCGCCCGTTTCCAGGACAAAATAACCTATGTTAGCGGAGCAGCCAAAAAGTCCCTGATGTTTGGCGCAACATGGTTCTATGACCTTCTGAGGGATGTTGCGGTCCCCGTCCTTATCCTTGTGTCCATCCCCCTGTGCATTCGTTATTCGCTGGACATCTTTGACTTTACGGACCTTTTCCAAACCTTCTACAACACCCCGTTCTTCCAGGTCATAGACCCTGCAACGGCAACAGTGTCCTTCCGTCTGTCCGTAAGCAACATAGTCCTTCTGGTAGCCCTGTTCTTTGCGTTCCGGTACATTAACAAGGTTATCCAGACGCTCTGGCAATACATCAAGTTTGTTACATACCTTGCCAAGACCGGCCAGAGCACCGTTCAGTCCAATGATGTGAATCTTTCCCTTGGAAAGAGCATCATCAGCGTGATCGTTTGGTTTACCTATGTTACCGTTATTGTGCTCCTCCTGAAGATTCCCACGGGCTCACTCGGCCTTGTGGCCGGAGGTCTCAGCGCCGGTATCGGTCTTGCCATGAAGGATATCCTCAATAACTTCATCTACGGCATGCAGCTTATGAGCGGCCGCCTGAGGGTGGGAGACTGGATAGAGTGTGACGGCATCCGCGGCAAGGTGACGGATATCAACTACCAGACCACCCAGATAGAGACAATTTCAGGCACCCTTGTAGCCTTCCTCAATGCAAACCTCTTTGGAAAGAGCTTCCAGAACCTTACGAGGAACAACGAGTATGAGTTCACAAAGGTCACTGTGGGCGTCGCATACGGTGTGGATATAGAGAAGGTCCGTACCGTTCTCACTGAGGCCCTGGAAGAGCTTAAGACCAAGGACAAGTACGGAAGGCCCATAGTGGAACCCAAGTTTGGCATAAGCATCCGTTTCGGGGATTTTGGAGACAGCTCCGTGGAGATTGCCGTGAAGCAGTTTGTGCTGGTTCCGGAGAGGGGCCTGTTCATAGACCGTGAGAAGGAAATAATCTACAAGGCGCTGAACAATTCCGGCATCACCATCCCTTTCCCTCAGTGCGATGTACACCTTATAAAGGACGAGTAATATATGAAAAAGATCCTTGCTGCAGCCCTTATGCTGCTTTCACTCCAGGCTATGGCTCAGAGCCCCGTTCCCGGCATCCTGAACCGTTTCACGGATCCGGAAAAAGGACATACCGTATTTATTGAAAAAGGTAACCGCGCTTTGGGTATCAGCGGAAACTATTATAACTTCAATGCATCCGGTTATTCAGAGGGAGACGGCTTCTCCCTCCTTTCCCTCCTGAATGTAGGCGACGCAGTGGTGCATTCATGGAATGT
>CACXNH010000066.1 GCA_902768955.1 uncultured Bacteroidia bacterium
AATAGAGCACATCCTCCCTGAAAACATTATCGGAGTTGGCTTTAAGCACGTTTTTAAGCTTCACACGGGCACTGAGGTAGTCCTCCATGTGGTAGTACTGCTTCCCGGCCTCATAATCCTTGCGGTCAAGACGAGTCTGAAGGTCCTTGAGCATTTCCTCGCAGGCGGGCTTGTGGATATCATCGGAGGGATGCTCCCTTACATATTCATTTATTGCGGCCATGCATGCGCGCGTGGGGTTCTGGTCCAGCTCCCAGCGGTAAGTGGCGCGGTACAGGCAGTCCAGCCTGTAGAACTGAGCGTCCGGGGTGAACGGGCTCTGGGGGAAGTTTTCCACAAACTTGGAGAAGTTGGATTCTGCGGTATAGTAATCCTTTGCCCTGTAGTTTGAAAGACCCCAGTAGTACTGCACGGTGTCGTCCCTGGAAGTGCCGCTGGTGAGAACCGCCATGGATTCAAACAGCTGGGCCGATTTCTGGTATTTCTTAGCAGCAAAGAAATCCATCGCGGCCTTATACTTGGCGTCTACGTCGTTGGAGGCCAGAAGGACTTCGTACTGGCTTTTGCAGGAAATTATGGCCGATAAAACAGCCACAGTGATTATCAGAAACTTTTTCATTGCTGATGTAGGAATTTTTCTGCGTCACGGGCGGCAATGCACCCTGATGCTGCGGCCGTCACGGCCTGCTTGTAGGTGGGATCCTGGACGTCTCCGGCCGCAAAAACGCCGTCTACGCTGGTTGCGGAGCTCTTTCCCTTTGTAACGATGAAGCCATTCCCGTCCAGTTCCAACTGCCCTTCAAAGAGGGCCGAACCCGGCGCATGGCCAATCCCAAGGAAGAATCCGTCTATCTCAATGTCAAAGGTGGTTCCGTCCTTTCGGAGCAGCCTTGCCCCGGTAACGGCGGTGCCGTCTCCCAGCACCTCCTGGGTGTTGCAGTTCCAAAGGACCTCTATGTTGGGGGTGTTCAGCACGCGGTCTCCCATTATCTTGGAGGCGCGGAAAACGTCCCTTCTCACTATCATGTACACCTTCTTTGCAAGGCCGGCAAGGTAAAGTGCTTCCTCACAGGCTGTGTCTCCGCCGCCCACAACCGCTACGGTGCGCTTGCGGTAGAAAAAGCCGTCGCAGGTTGCGCAGGCCGATACTCCCATGCCCATATACTTCCTCTCGCTCTCCAGCCCCAGGTACTTTGCCTGGGCACCTGTAGCGATAATGAGGGTTTCGGCCTCTATTTCCTTCTCATCGTCTATTGTGATGCGGAAAGGACGGACGGATAAATCGGCCCTGGAGGCAGACCCCTGACGGATATCGGCCCCGAAACTGCGGGCCTGCTCCCTCATTCCGTCCGTGAGCGTCAAGGCATCTACGCCGCCGGGAAATCCGGGGAAATTCTCCACAAGGGTGGTGGTTGTGAGCTGGCCGCCGGGTTGAAGGCCCTCATAAAGTACAGGGTCCAGATTTGCGCGTGATGCGTAGATTGCCGCCGTGAAACCGGCAGGGCCGCCGCCCAGGATAAGGCACTTTACTTTTTCCATATTAACGTTCAATGGATGTGGAGAAATCCTTGTTGTATACTATGCGGCGCACGGCCTTGTTGGCGGCGTTGCCGTTGGAGTCAAACTCAAGGGAGAAGTCCGTGTGAAGGCCGTGGGCCTGCCGGATACCCTTTGTGCAGCGCTCTATGAAGTAACGGGCGGTGTCATAGCCCTGGAAGGCAAACTGGGAAGGTTCAGTCTTGAAAAGCGCCCTGTAGGCCTTTACAAAGGCATCTACCTTTGAATTTGAGTAATCCACAAAGTAGGAGCTGCTGATATGGAGCCTTGCGGCGTGGTAGTCGGAGCCCTCGATGGTTTCGAAGGTACGGACCTTGGAAGGGGCATACATCACTACGTCATATCCCCTGCCCATCATTATGCCGATATTCCTCACCACATCCCCCACGAAAGCCTCGCTCTCGGATGCAACCACAATACGGTTTTCTCCGCCCTTGGTGAGCATATGCTCCATGGTGGAAGGAATGGATGTGCCCTCCACGATGGCGTAGCTGAGAATCTGGTAGGGTATGTCCTTACGTGCCAGGGCGCTGCGAAGAGCCACTGAGGCCGACACATTTGATGCGCCTTTTTCCGTCACGAACACAATGCGGTCATCGTCGTCAAGGTCATCTCCAACCCAGGCTGCAAGGTCTTCCCACTGGTTTTCAACAGGAGTGGGAGCCAGGATGAAGTTATGGTAGTTCTGGGCCAGGGCAGCTGTTTTCTGGTCAAGCGGCGAAACCACAGTAACCCTGCCGTCCACCCTCTGCAGAACAGCCTCCATGTCCCTTGAAGCCACGGGACCAAGAACAAAGTCTCCCCTTGTGAGTATGTCCATGTTGGGCATCCCGGCCATGAGGTCAAAGACATTCATCTTCACCTTCAGGCCGTCTGACTCAAGGTCCTTCACGGCCATGAGGACACCAGAATAGAAGTCCATATTCAGTTCGCTCACGCTGCCGGCGGCCCTGAGGGGCAGCACCAGCGAGAACTCCACCTCCTGCTTGGGGGTAAAGGAGAGGTTGTCCTCTACCTTCGGTTCAAGAGATTCCCGATCGGAGTCGGGAATGACGTTATTTTCGTCATGGCCGACCGTACCGTCATGGCCGACCTGATCGGCCATCTCGTCATTGCCGGCTTGTCCGGAAATCCCGTCATTGTTTGCCGTCCCGTCATTGCCGGCTTGTCCGGCAATCTCAAAGGCCACGTGAACAACAGGAATCTTCAGGACCTGCCTTGAGGTGAGCTTACGGTTTTTGAGGCCGTTGTAGTCCATCAGTTCCTTTACGGAGATGTTGTATTTGCGGGCAATGTCCTCAATGTCCTCATACCACTTGACGGTGTGCTCCGTGTAGCCTTTCTCTTCCTGGGGGGCGTCCTGCAGGGCAGCCTGTTCACGATAAGGCACCAGCAAGATGGCGTTTTTCTGAAGGCCAGTTTCACGGAGCGAGGGATTTGCCTCATAGAGGTCCTCTTCCGTTACGCCGTAGGCCTTGGAGATGCCATAGAGCGTCTGGCGCTCCAGGACAACATGGGAAAGGTACACCTTGCCGTTGAGCTTAACCTTCTCCTTGGAGACGGTAACTGGTGCGGGTACATATTCCTGGGCCACGAGGCCGCTGCACATGAGTGCCGATAAAAGTATTGTAATAAAACGTTTCATAATCACAACGTTTTTGCAAATTCTGTCAGGGCCTTTGAGAATGCGCTCCAACTGAGGCGTTCTCTCTCTCTGGCCATTGCCGCCTCGCAGCCTTCACGGATGGAGTCATCGGCAAAAAAGCGGAGGATCTCCTTCCGGATTTCCTCCGGGGTAGGACTTTTTGCAACAATCCCCGTGCCAGTTTCCCCTACTTCCTCCTTAAGGCCTCCTACGTCCGTCACCAGCATGGGCACTCCAAAGTGGCAGGCTATTGCGCTTATTCCGCTCTGGGTGGCGCTGCGGTACGGCAGAACCACAAGATCGGCCTCACTGAAGTAGTTTTTCACCTCCGAGTCCCTCACATAGCCTTCATGCACATCTATGCGGTCCTTTCCTGGCAGGGAGTCTATTATTTCCCTGTATTTGTCAAACGGCCCGTAACATTCCCCGGCAATTGTTAGCCTGTAGTCCTGAGGAAGGTCCCTGAATGCCTCCAGGAGTATGTCAAGGCCCTTGTATTCCCTTATGAGGCCAAAGAAAAGAAGGTTTTTGGTGCCACTGCTTTTCCTTTTCAAGCGTTCCCCAAAATGCGTATACAACGGATGCTGCATCACAATGTGGGGGGCGCCTGGCTTAAGCCTCAAAAGGTCCTTCTCAACGCTTGCTGCCATACACACAAAGCCGCTGCAGGAACTCAGGTAATATTTTGTGAGCGGCGCGTCAAAAAAGTGCGGCTCATGGGGAATCACATTGTGAAGCAGCCCAAGGCACTTCACCCTGCTTCTTCTTGCCACAAATCCCAGCGGCAGCGCAAACCAGCTCATCCAATACGGCAGGATAAGAAGATCAGGCTTCCACTCCCTTATTTCATTTGCCGTCCTTATCCAGGTAAAAGGATTCAGGGTGTCCAGCGTGGCACTGGCCTCCACCGGCACCGCTTCATCCTCCGGGGTCACGTACTGCGTCTTTCCGGGAAAGAGGACTGAAGGGTACTGACGGCTGTAATTCCAGGCCTTTATTGTATGACATTTTCCCAGCTCCGCCAGCAAAGCTGCGTTGAACTGGGAAATGCCGCCCCTCAAAGGGTAAAAGCTTGAAAGTACCGCTAACCGCACTACTTTTTGGTTGCTTCCTTGGTCTTTATATAAGCGGCGTTAAGGCCGGCAAGGAGGTCATCCGTGATGTCCAGTTTAGGGTCTCCGGTCACAACGGGAGTTGAGAGGATGGAGCCTGCGGTTGCAAGGATGAGGGCGTACTGGTGTTCTGCGTTGTACTCCTGCACATACTCAGAGATGGCGTTTGCAATCTGGTTCATCATAACCTGCTGCTCTTCTGCCATTTCCTGCTGCTTGCGCACTACGTACTGCTGGTAATCCTGCTGCTGCTGCTGTATCTTCTGATACTGGGCCTGGGCCACTGAAGTGGTGAGGAGGCCTTTGTCCACCTTGTTCTGGAAGTCCGTCATGTCTTTTTCCAGCTTCTTGCCGCGGCGGTCAATCTCTGCCTGGATGCCGGAGGTTTTGGTTTCAAATACGGAATTGAGGTCATTGGCCATGTCATAGCCTTCCATGACCTTGTCCATATTGAAATAAACGATGCTGCCTGCGACTGCTGTGCTGTCCTCGGAAGCGGCTGCAGCTGCGGGAGCGGCGGCCTGGTTCTGGTTGCAGGACACTGCCAATGCCATGAGGGCAACTACTCCTGCGATGATACTGATCTTTTTCATATAACGTTTTTAGTATTTGTCTGAACTTGCAAAGATAGTTATTTTTTGCGGATTTCCTTAAGATACGCCCCGATAGTTTTCTCAAGACCCATATATATGGCGTCTGAGATAAGTGCATGGCCGATTGAGACTTCGCTTGTCCAGGGAATTGTGCGGACAAAAAAGGCAAGGTTCTCCAGGGAAAGGTCGTGCCCGGCGTTAAGGCCGAGGCCCGCATCACGCGCCGCCACGGCGGTCTCAAGATAGGGGTCTATGGCTTTTTCAGGGTCCTTGGGGTAGTTCTCCGCGTAGGCGGCGGTGTAGAGTTCAACTCTGTCGGCCCCGCACTCAGCTGCGCCGAAGGCCATCTCAGGGATGGGATCTATGAATATTGAAACGCGTATTCCCTTGCTGTGGAAGGTCTTGCAAAGGCCGGTGAGGAGCTGCTTGTTTGCAATTGTGTCCCATCCGGCGTTGGAAGTGATGGCGTTGTGGCCGTCGGGGACCAGGGTAACCTGGTCCGGCACCACCTCCATCACAAGGTCCACAAAGGCATACCTTATATGTCTTTCATCCGGCCTGGGGTGCACTGTAATGCCCTCTGCGCCAAATTCTTCACACTTTCTGGCCGCCAGGGCGACATCCGGGACATTGCCTCCGCGGGCATTGCGGATAGTGGCAATTTTGTTGATATTTACGCTGAGTCTTGTCATATTATCTATTAATATGGTACAAAAGTAAGGATTTTTGTGCAAAATGTGTTACTTTTGCAGGTTGATTTAACATCAAGATATGAAAATTGGTTATTTCATCCTTAAGGATGATCTAAGGGAAGACGCCAGGATGCTGGCCCTGCTGAAAGACCTTCAGGAGGCAACCTTTGAAGTGTATGAGATAAAGACCAAGGCCGATGTCCGCCCGGACACGGACCTTGTGCTCTCAATGGGCGGAGACGGCACTTTCCTAAGCGCCGCACATACGGTGGCGGATATCGGCCTGCCCATCCTGGGCGTGAACTTCGGCCGCATAGGCTTCCTCTGCGAAAACAGGCCTGAGGCCGTGCGGAAGGCCCTTGTGGAGGGAGATTTCAGCATAGAGTACCGCACCGTCCTCAACGCTACCCTCAAGGGTCCGGAGGCCCGCCGCACAATAGGCATGCTCCCCTACTCAGTCAACGAGGTAGCGCTTCACCGTAGCGGGTCATCCGTGCTGGGCATCCACGTAAGCATCAACGGAGAGCCCCTTCCCACTTATTGGGCCGACGGCCTCCTGGTTGCAACCTCTTCAGGCTCAACCGCTTACTCCCTCTCGGTTGGAGGCCCAATCTGCATGCCGGATACAAAGGTCCTGGTACTGGCCCCTATCTCCCCGCACAACCTCAACGTGCGGCCTATCGTCATTCCTGAAACAGCCAAGATAGACATCTCCTTCGAGTCCCGTGACGGTAAGGCCACAATGTCCATGGATAACCGCGTGGAAGAAATCCAGACGGACTGGACAATCCACGTGGAGATGGCACAGTTTTCGCTCAAACGTGTCCGGCTCCCGGAATCCGGTTTTGTGAAGGCTCTCACCTCACGCCTTTTCTGGGGAGAAGACATGCGTAACAACGAGTAATTTCTTATGGAAGAAAGGATACCCCAGCACGTATCTATAATTATGGACGGCAACGGCAGGTGGGCAAAGGCCCGCGGCCGTGAGCGTGTCTTCGGGCACATGGAGGGCGTGGAAAGCGTCCGCGCCTGCCTTGAATATGCAGTTGAAAAGGGCATCAAATACCTTTCCCTTTATGCTTTTTCAGAGGAAAACTGGAACAGACCCAAGGATGAGGTCATGACCCTTATGGAGCTCATGATGAAGTCCATGAAAAATGAGATCGGCAGGTTCATGAAGTACAATATCCGCTTTGTGGTGCTTGGAAACAGAGCCCGTCTCTCGGATTCCCTCAACGCCGGAATAGATTCCATGATGGCGGAAACCGCCGGCAACACAGGCACCACCTGCGTTGTTTTCTTAAGCTACAGCGGCAAGTGGGACATCCTCCAGGCCATAAAAAAGGCGGCTGCGTCTTTATCTGCCGGGGAGATAGAAAACCTTGAAATCCAGGACTTTGACAAATATCTTGTGACTGCCGGTATCCCGGACCCGGATCTCCTTATCCGCACCTCCGGAGAAATCCGCATTTCCAATTATCTGCTGTGGCAGTGCGCTTACACGGAATTCTATTTCACGGACATCCTGTGGCCGGATTTCCGCAAGCCTCAGTTCCAGGAAGCGCTGGATGAGTACGCACGCCGTGACCGCCGGTATGGAAAAGTTAAATAAAAATATTAACTTTGCAGGATAGATTATGATGATTGTGAGAAGACTAGTTTTGATAGTGGTTCTGGCGCTCCTTGGGCTTAGCCTCAGGGCCCAGAGCAGTGTAGAGATAGATTATGCGCACCCCCGCAAGTTCATTGTGGGCGGCGTTGGCGTAGAGGGCAACCAGTACTTCTCAGAGAATCAGATTCTCCAGCTCACCGGCCTCAGGGAGGGTATGGAAATCACCGTCCCGGGAGACGACGTAACCGGAATTGTCCGCCGCCTTGTGGCCCAGAAATACTTTGAGGACGTAGCCGTGCGCATAGATACTGTAAGGGCAGATTCAGCGTGGGTGAAGATTGTCATCCGTGAACGTCCCCGCGTATCCCGCTGGTCCTATACCGGAGTAAAATCCGGAGAGAAGAAAGACCTCCAGGAAAGGCTCAACCTCCGTCCCGGCCGTGAGTTCTCAGATTATGTAAAAAACACCTCCACGGATATCATCAAGCGCTACTACAAGGAGAAGGGCTTCAACAACGTAAAGGTTGACACTGAGGTTGTGAAGGACTCCGTAATCCGCAGCGCCATACGCGTGAACTTTGTGGTAGACCGCGGCAAGAAGGTGCATATCAAGAAGATCAACTTCACCGGTAATACGGACGTCAAGGAGCGCAAGCTTGCCAAGAATATGAAGGAAACCCACGCCGCAACGTGGTACAATTTCTTCAAGTCCAAGAAGTTCAAGGAGAAGGAGTATCAGACAGACCGTAAAACGGTCCTGGATGCCTTCAATGAGGCCGGCTACCGTGACGCCCGCCTTATCCGTGACTCCGTCTATCTTGTAGATGACAAGCACCTGAACATTGACATGGACTTTGACCAGGGCAAGAAGTACTACTTCCGTAACATCACCTGGACAGGTAATTCAGTTTACCCTTCAGAAGCCCTCAACAACATCCTCCAGATCAAGAAAGGTGATGTCTATGATGTTGTTACCATGGAAAAGCGCCTTCATGGCGGCGGCAAGGAAAGCGAGTACGACATCTCCAAGCTGTACCGTGACAACGGCTTCCTGTTCTTCAATGTAACCCCCGTAGAAGTCAATATCCAGAACGACTCCATTGATGTTGAGATGCGTATCTCTGAAGGAAAGCCGGCAACTCTCAATGAGATTGTCATCAACGGTAATGACCTCACCAATGAAAGGGTTGTGCGCCGTCAGCTCATGACACGTCCCGGATATCTCTTCTCACAAAGTGACTTCGAGCGTTCCATCCGTGAAATCGCTTCCATGGGCCAGTTTGACGCAGAAGCAATAATGGGACAGGGCGGCTATTCCATCATCCCCAACCAGCTCAACAACACCGTAGACATTATCTATAATGTAACGGAGAAGCCATCTTCCCAGCTGGAACTCTCCGGCGGTTGGGGCGGCAATACCTTCGTTCTCACCGCGGGCGTAAGTTTCAACAACTTCTCCACCCGCCGTATGTTTGAAAAGGGGGCCTGGAAGCCTGTGCCTCTTGGAGACGCCCAGAACCTTGCTTTCCGTTTCCAGACCAACGGCAGGTATTACACCAACCTCAGCGCCAGTTTCACTGAACCCTGGCTCTTCGGCAAGCGTCCCACGTCCCTGTCCATCTCCGGATACTATTCCAGGATGACGGACTCCTACCTTGCCATCGGCATCCTCTCCACGGACAAGATGTTTGAGGTGTTCGGTTTCAACGCCGGCCTTGGTACGCGCCTTAAGTGGCCCGACAACTACTTCGTGCTGTACAACAACCTAAGCTGGCAAACCTACAAGCTCACCAACTGGACCAACTCCTACTTTGCGTTCAACGACGGTATTTCGCATAACCTGAGTTATACCATCTCGCTCTCCCGTAACTCCACGGACCAGCAGATTTATCCCCGTACTGGATCGGAGTTCTCCGCCTCCCTGCAGCTCACTCCCCCGTACTCCCTCTTCCGCAAGTACACCTGGGGCTATGATGCCAATGACAACCGCGTAAAGCTGCCCGTAGACAGCTACAAGGACGTAAACTATGACACATGGACATCGGCCGAAAGATACAAGTGGATAGAATATCATAAATGGAAATTCAACGCAACCGTGTACACCAAGCTCATCGGAGACCTGGTGCTCATGACGCGCGCACAGTTCGGATATCTTGGCTACTACAACCGGGCCTGGGGTTATTCACCGTTTGAAAACTTCCAGGTTGGCGGAGACGGTATGTCCGGCTATATGACCTACGGTGCAGAAATCATCTCACTGCGCGGTTATGAGGATTACTCCCTCACTCCCCGCAAGATGACTCCTTACAGCCGTAATTTAGAAAGTTACGCAGGTAACGTGTACGACAAGTTCACCGTAGAACTCAGGTACCCGGTTGTCCTGCAGCCTCAGTCCACAATCTTTGTCCTGGGCTTCCTGGAGGGCGGTAACTGCTGGAGTGACATCCGGGAGTTCAATCCATTCCAGATTAAGCGCAGCGCAGGTGTGGGCGTGAGAGTGTTCCTGCCTATGATCGGCCTCCTTGGCGTAGACTGGGGCTGGGGCTTCGACGACGCTGTCAACGGCGGCAGTCAGTTCCACTTCGTCCTTGGTCAGCAGTTCTAGGTATGGTTTTTGTGCTTGATGCA
Organism: uncultured Bacteroidia bacterium; assembly: GCA_902768955.1. Classification (GTDB taxonomy): domain Bacteria; phylum Bacteroidota; class Bacteroidia; order Bacteroidales; family UBA932; genus Cryptobacteroides. Next base: position 9,840 of record CACXNH010000066.1, read on the forward strand.
CCCGGCACCCTGTCATCCTGAGCGATGCACCTGTCATCCTGAGCGATGCACACTGTCATCCTGAGCGTAGCGAAGGATCTCAGAAAAAGAAAAAACGATAAAATTATTTGATATGAAAAAGTTATTTGTACTCGCACTTGCAGCATTCGCCGGCCTCAGCCTTCAGGCCCAGACCTTCGGCCGCGTCAATTTCTCAGAACTCGTGGCCCTGATGCCGGAAATGGATAAGGCCCGTGAGGTACTGGCAGCCTCCCAGAAGGAAGCCGAGGAAACCTACGGCGCAATGGTGGAAGAATTCCAGAGCAAGTATTCACAGTATCAGCAGAAGCAGTCAACCTGGACTGCAGCCATCAAGGAATCCAAGGAGCGTGAACTCTCAGACATGCAAAACCGCATCCAGGAGTTCCAGTCCAACATCTCCCAGGAACTTCAGCAGCAGCAGAACCAGCTCCAGGCTCCTATCTACGAGAAAGCCAACAAGGCTGTCCAGGAACTGGCCAAGGCCAAAGGCCTCACCGCCCTCTTCGACTCCTCCCAGGCCCTCTACTTCGATGAATCCAAAGTGATCGACCTCACCCCCGAGGCCCGCAAGGCTCTTGGTATCGCTCCGGACCGCACCCTGGAATCACTCCAGGCAGAGCTCCAGGCTCAGGCACAGGCTGCACAGCAGCAGGCTCAGTAGTCCATTTGCAAAGTTTGCCATTTTAGGCAAAATTTGCCTGAATCGGCCCTTTACACATATCACAGTAATCCCCGGCTTCCCACCGGGGATTACTTTTTTCCCCTTATTGTAATGCCAATGCGGTGGGGCTCAACTCGCTGTGTACCAGACACTTACATAATTCTGATTGGAAATTACGCACAACCAGAATCGGCTAACATGTTGATAGTCAGAGAGTTCGGCGCCAGGTGAAAAATCAGCCATAAGCACAAAAAAAGCCCCGGTCATATAACCAGGGCCTTTGGGAGGGTGAGTGATGGGGCTCGAACCCACGACACTCGGAACCACAATCCGATGCTCTACCAACTGAACTACACTCACCATGTTGGGAGTGCAAATGTACGTCTTTTTTCCGGTTTTGCAAAATTTATTTAGTATCTTTGTGAGTGACCTCACTGAGATCCCCGGTCAGGCCGGGGAAGAGGCGGTAAGCCGTACCCGTGGGGTAAGACGGCACAATAGTAAACAACAGACTATGGCAAAACGAGAAATAAAGTTCTCCCTGGTGTACAGGGACATGTGGCAGAGTTCAGGAAAGTATGTTCCGCGTGTGGATCAGCTGGTGGAGGTGGCTCCGGCAATCATTGATATGGGCTGCTTTGACCGTGTGGAAACAAACGGCGGCGCGTTTGAGCAGGTGAACCTCCTCTTTGGAGAGAACCCAAACAAGGCGGTGCGGGCCTGGACCGCTCCTTTCCATAAGGCCGGGATTCAGACCCATATGCTGGAGCGCGGCCTGAATGCGCTCAGGATGAACCCCGTGCCGCTGGATGTACGGGAACTTATGTTCAAGGTGAAGAAGAAGCAGGGCACGGACATAGCGCGCAGCTTCTGCGGCCTCAATGATCACCGCAACCTCAAGGGCTCCGTGATTGGTGCCAAAAAGGGCGGCATGATTTCCCAGGTGGCGCTTTCCATCACCCACTCCCCCGTCCACACCGTGGCGTATTATATGGACATCGTGGACAAGGTTGTGGAGTATGGGGCCGATGAAATCTGCCTCAAGGACATGGCTGGTATCGGCCGTCCAAATGTGCTTGGAGAACTTGTAGAAGGAATCAAGAAGAAGCACCCACACATCAAGGTGCAGTACCACGGTCACACCGGGCCGGGATTTTCCACCGCGTCTATGCTGGAGGTTGCGCGTGCAGGGGCAGATTACCTTGACGTAGCCGTAGAGCCCCTCTCCTGGGGCAAGGTACACCCGGACGTAATCACCATCCGGGAAATGCTTAAATCAGACGGCTTCCTGGTGAAGGACCTCAATATGGACGCATATATGGAAGTGAGGCGCCTCACCCAGAAGTTCATCGACGACTTCCTTGGCTACTGGATCAACCCCTCCAACGCCCGCATGACTTCCCTTCTGGTGGGATGCGGCCTTCCCGGCGGAATGATGGGCTCCATGATGGCCGATCTAAAGGGCTTCCAGGGCGCCATAAACGCCACCCAGCGTGCCCACGGCAGGCCTGAGATGAGCCTCGATACCCTTATGGTGAAACTCTTCGAGGAAGTGGAGTACGTGTGGCCGCGCCTTGGTTACCCGCCGCTTGTAACCCCCTTCAGCCAGTACGTGAAGAACACCGCCCTGATGAACCTTTTCAACATGCTGCAGGATAAACCCCGCTGGACCACCATAGACAAGGACACCTGGGGAATGATTCTTGGCAATATGGGTAAACTTCCCGGAGAACTTGATCCGGAGATTGTGGCCCTGGCAAAGGAAAAAGGAATGGAGTTCTCTACCGGCAATCCACAGGACAACTATCCCGACGAACTCCCCAAATTCCGTGAAATGATGGACGCTGAGGGCTGGGATTACGGCGAGGACGACGAAGAACTCTTTGAGATGGCCATGCATGAGCGCCAGTACAGGGATTACAGAACCGGAGTTGCCAAGGAGCGCTTCAACAAGGAACTTGCCGATCTTAAGGCCAAGGCCGGAGCCCCCATCGTGGTGGAGCGCCCTGTAGTGGAAATGCCAAAGTTGGATATTGACGCCTATGTTCAGAAGTATCCCAAGGCTACTCCCGTCCAGAGCCCCGTCAAGGGCCAGCTCCTGTGGGAACTGGATGTGGACGACACTTCCACGGCACCCATAGCCGGCAAGAAGGTTAAGGCAGGTGATGTAATCGGCCACGTTCAGGCTTTCTACGGCATTGAAGATGTTGTGGCGGCCGTTGACGGAATTGTTGTAGCAGCCCCCGCAGCACAGGGTGAAAACGTTGTAAAAGGACAGATTCTGGCCTTCATTCAATAAAAACGTAAAAATATTCACGTGAAACAACACTTTCTGCTTGCCAGGGGGTGTTGTTTCTCAGTTTTATGCCCTATCTTGGCGGCATGAAGATCAAGGATATGTTCCCGGACGAGCGGCCCCGGGAGAGGCTCAGGCAACGCGGAGCCAAGGCCCTCAGCAATGCAGAACTCCTTGCCGTGCTCCTTGGAAGCGGCACCGGAGGCAGGAGCGCCATGGAAGTGGCCCAGGAACTCATCTCACTCAGCGAGGGACGCCTCACCCTGTTGTCGGCAATGCCTATCCAGAGGCTGATGTCGCTCAAGGGTGTCGGAGAGGTTCGTGCTCTCATCATATCGGCTGCAATGGAACTTGGGAGACGCTCATTCGAGGAAAACGCCATCCTGGACAAGAAGTCCGTCACTTCCCCAAAAGTAGCCTACAGCCTTATGATTCCCCTCCTGAAGGGCATTGACCACGAGGAATGCTGGGTAATCTACCTCAACAGTTCAAACTTCATACTTGGAAAAGAGATGATTCACACCGGCAGCATGGAAATGGTGCTTCTGGATACCGGTCGCATCCTCAAAAAAGCCATCGAGAAGCAGAGTTCCTACATAATCCTGGTGCACAACCATCCTGGCGGGGACTGCACTCCCTCCAAGGCCGATATCACCCAGACCGACCGCCTCCGAGCCGCCCTCCGCGCCGTGGAAATCACCCTCCTGGACCACATAGTGGTGGCCGATGACTCCTTCTTCTCTTTCTCAGACGACTGCCGGACGGTTATGGGGTGACGGATTACTTACAGATAAGCGTGGCGGAAGTGGCATCTGTTACGGTGACGTCAGTGTAGTCTCCTTTCTTGAGATTTCCGGCAGGGAAAACGCACATCATATTGTTGGAAGCACGGCCGCAGAGCATGTTGGGGTCACGTTTTGAGGGGCCTTCCACAAGAACGTGCATAGTGTGGCCGATCTGCTCCCGGTACCTCTGAAGGGACTTCATGTTCTGGAGTTCGATTATCTCATTGAGGCGACGGTTCTTTACATCGGCCGGAACATCGTCCTGCATCGTGCGGTTGGCAAGGGTGCCGGGACGGTCAGAGTAGGCAAACATAAATGCCCAGTCAAAACCCACCTCATCCATAAGGCTCATGGTAAGGGCGTGGTCTTCCTCGGTCTCCGAGCAGAATCCGGCAATCACGTCAGTTGTAAGACCGCAGTCCGGCATAACCTCACGGATTTTTGAAACCCGCTCCAGATACCACTCACGGTCATATTTTCTGCGCATCAGTTCCAGCATCCGGGAACTTCCGGACTGCACCGGGAGGTGGATGTGGCGGCAGATATTGGGCCGGGAGGCCATTGTGCAGATAACTTCGTCGGAGATGTCCTTGGGGTGGGAAGTTGCAAAGCGGACGCGGAGATCCGGGGCGATATCGGCCACACGCGCAAGGAGCTGCGCAAAATTAACCGTCTCAGTCTCAGACTTATACAGGTAACTGTCCACGTTCTGTCCAAGGAGCGTGACCTCTTTGTAGCCCTTGCTGTAGACGTCGCAGGCCTCCCGGACAATAGAAT
>CACXNH010000067.1 GCA_902768955.1 uncultured Bacteroidia bacterium
GAATATCGGTGCGGCCGCCCACATTGAGTACTACATCAAGATTCTCAAGCAGAAGACCATCCAGAGGGACCTCATAACGGCTTCCTACGATATCCTGAAGCAGTCTTTTGATGAATCCACAAATGTGGATGACCTAATTGACAACGCCCAGACAAAGGTCTTCGCAGCCATCCAGAACAACGTAAAGAGGGATGTCCAGGACATTGGCTCCATCATCAATTCCGTGCTGGACAACCTCCAGGAACTCCAGAACCTCACCGGGCCTTCCGGTGTCCCATCCGGTTATCCTTCCATAGACCGCGTTACTCAGGGGTGGCAGAAAAGTGACCTCATCATCCTTGCGGCGCGTCCCTCCGTTGGTAAGACTGCATTTGCGCTGAATATAGCCCGCAATGCTGCCGTTGATGCCAATATGCCCGTAGCGGTGTTCTCCCTGGAAATGAGCGCCGACCAACTTGGAAAACGCCTCATAACCACAGAGAGCGGCCTTACCGGAGAAAAGATCAAGGGAGGCGTAAAGCTTGAGAGCTTTGAGTGGATTCAGCTTGAAGACACCCTCAAGCGCCTTGTCAAGGCCCCGCTGTATATAGATGACACTCCCGGCATTCCCATCATGGAATTCCGTACCAAGGCAAAGCGTCTTGTAAAGCAGAAGGGCGTAAGGCTCATAGTTGTGGACTATCTCCAGCTTATGCAGGGTCCCGTGGAGCTCAGGGGACTCCGTGAGCAGGAGGTTGCAGCCATCTCCCGAACCCTCAAGGCTACGGCCAAGGAACTCAATATTCCCATCATAGCCCTGTCCCAGCTGTCCAGAAACGCAGTTCAGCGTACGGGCGGTATGGGTAAGCCACAGCTCAGTGACCTCCGTGAATCCGGTTCCATCGAGCAGGACGCAGATATGGTCATCTTCATCCACCGCCCGGATTTTGTAGGTATGAGTGAAAACCCGGAGGACAAGGAGAAGGCATACATTGTGATAGCCAAGCACCGTAACGGAGAGGTTTGTGACATCGAGATGAAATACAAGGCCGGTCAGGTGAAGTTTGTGGAAGCGGATCAAAGCCTTGACATCTATGCCCAGAGAGGCCCTGTGGCAAGTGCCGCCAATGAGCCCGTTCCGGGAGGAAATTATCAGGATTTTGATTCTTCGCAGGAGTTCTGATGAAGAAACTGACGCTTATACTGTGTGCTTTGCTGGTTGCCGCCATGGCATCGGCCCAAAACTGTTTCCCTACTGCGTCTGAACTTCCGTTCAAGGCGGGAGAGAAGATCAGGATGGGCCTTTACTTCAAATGGGGCGCGGTGAACACCGAGGTTGCAACCGGAGACCTTGCGCTGACGGAATCGGCCCTTAACGGAAAAAGCGTATACAAAGCCTCCCTCATTGCCGACAGCGCTCCTTTTTTCAGCGTCTTCTACGACATGCATGAGCGCTTCGAGACCTGGTTCGCCCTGGATGCCGTGCGTCCCCTGAAGTACTACCGCAACACAAAGCAGGGGGACTACCGCGCCTTCAACAACTACATCTACGACTGGGACAAGAAGGAGATTCATGCCGATATTAACTTCGAGGGCAGGGGACAGCAGATCCTGGATATTCCCATCCACGACTGTGTGTGTGACATCACCTCCATCCTTTTCTATGTGAGGAGCCTGGATTTCTCAGGGCTTACTCCCGGAAAGAAGATTCCCATCAGTTTTGCCATTGACGATACAGTCTTTGATATCGTCATGACCTACCGGGGGAAGGATACCGTGAAGGTGAAGCGTATAGGAAAGGTGAATGCCATCAGATTCAGCTGCCAGGTTGTCTCCGGAGCCATGTTTGACGGTGAGACTGAGATGACAATATGGTTCTCCGACGACTCAAACCGCGTTCCGGTTGGCTTTATGGCCCCCCTCAGGATAGGCTCCGTGCAGGGGTGGGTGAAGCAGATAGAAAATCTTAAATACCCCTTTGAAGCCCGCGTGAAATGAGTGAAAGCATATCCCATAAAGGTAAGATTGTGAAAATCACCCCTCAGGTGACCACCGTGGCTTTTGTGCAGCACGGAGCCTGCTCTGAGTGCCATGCGGCCGGCCTTTGCAGCATGGGTGATGTTGCGCAGAAAGTGGTGGAACTTCCCACAGACCCTTACAACAAGCACGCCGAAGGAGATGAGGTGGAGGTTCTCCTCAAGGCTTCCATGGGCTTCAAGGCTGTGTATCTTGCATACCTTGTTCCCCTTGTGATACTCCTTGCCGCAATTCTGGGGCTTATGGCCCTTGGGGTGGGGGAAGTTGTTGCCGGGCTTTCAGGAATTGCCGCAGTGGGAGTTTACTATCTCCTTCTGTGGCTCTTCCGCAGCAGGCTCCAGACAGAATACGTATTTACTATTAAACGATAAACTATGTCATCAACAATCATTTGGACGATTGCGGTGGTTACCGTGCTTGGCCTTTTGCTTGCCCTGGTCCTGTACCTTGTGGCGCAGAAGTTCAAGGTGGAGGAAGACCCCCGCATCGACGAAGTTGAGAAGGCAATGCCCGGTGCCAACTGCGGCGGCTGCGGCTTTGCCGGCTGCCGCGCTTTTGCTGAGGCTGCCGTGAAAGCGCCCAACCTGGACAATAACTACTGTCCTGTGGGCGGCAATGACACAATGGCAAAGGTGGCTGCCATCCTTGGCTATGAGGTGAAGGCCAAAGCCCCTATGGTGGCCGTGGTAAGGTGTAACGGCACATGCGCCGTACGCCCCAGGGTAAACGAATGGGGCGGCACTGAGTCCTGCGCCGTCAAGGCCCAGCTCTATACCGGAGACACCGCTTGCGCTTATGGCTGCCTTGGCTGCGGTGACTGCGTGAAGGCCTGCCAGTTCGGAGCCCTTTCAATGGATTCTGAAACCAGTCTTCCGGTGGTGGACCAGGATAAGTGCACCGCCTGCGGGGCCTGCGTGAAGGCCTGCCCCAAGAAGGTTATAGAATTAAGGCCTGCCGGCCCCCGTGGAATGAGGGTATTCGTGAGCTGTCTTAACCGCGACAAGGGTCCGGTTGCTAAGAAGGCATGTGCATCGGCCTGCATCGGCTGCGGCATATGCGCCAAAACCTGCACCCATGAGGCTATTGTGGTGGAAGGCAATATTGCCTATATCGATGCGTCCAAGTGCAAGCTTTGCCGCGAATGCGAGGCTATGTGTCCCACCGGCGCCATCCACGGCGTGAATTTCCCCAAGCCACTGGACAAGGATGCCATAAAGGAGCGTATAAAAATCCGTAACCAGAAAGCGAAGGAGGCAGTTGTCATTTCGAGCGAAGCCGAGAAATCTCAAAAGAAGGAGGACAAGAAAGATGAGTAAGAGAACATTCTCCATCGGCGGAGTCCATCCGCACGACAGCAAGATTTCAAGGGGCTGTCCTATATGCCCCCTGCCTGTTGCTCCCACGGTGTATATCTCCGTGGCCCAGCACATCGGTGCCCCTTCGGTGCCCTGCGTCGCCGTTGGTGACAAAGTGAAGGTGGGTCAGGTCATTGCAGAACCAGGCGGCTTCGTGAGCGCCTTCATCCACTCTTCCGTTTCCGGTACGGTTAAATCTATCGGCCCCCGCCCTGACCTTGCCGGACGTCCCGTAACGCATATCGAGATTGCCGTTGAGGGCGATGAATGGGCCGATACAATTGATACCACAGATACCCTCATCACTGAGATTCCCTCAGACAACAAGGCAATTGTGGAGAAGATACGCCTTGGCGGCGTCGTCGGCCTTGGCGGTGCAACCTTCCCCACCCATGTGAAGCTTTCCCCGCCTCCCGGATCAAAGTGCGAGAGAGTTATCATAAACGGCTGCGAATGTGAGCCTTACCTCACATCAGACTTCCGCACCCTCCTTGAAAAGGGGGAGCAGGTGGTGGTTGGAGCCGCAATCCTGAGGCAGGTCATGGGAAATGTTCCCTGCACCATTGCAATTGAGGAGAATAAGCCTGAAGCCATTGTCCATATCCGTGAAGTCATTGAAAAACTTGGCTTTGAAGGAATTGAGGTGATGGAGATGAAGATGATGTACCCGCAGGGCGGTGAAAAACAGCTCATTGACGCAGTGATGCATCGTCAGGTTGGTTCCGGCGCACTTCCCATAAGCGTAGGCGCCGTTGTCCAGAATGTTGCAACGGCACTGGCTGTCTATGACGCCGTGCAGAAGAACAAGCCCATCGTGGACAACTCCGTAACCGTTACCGGCGAGTGCTTCCCCAACCAGGCAAACCTTCTTGTACGCGTAGGAACGCCCCTGCGTTATATTCTGGATTACCTTGGAGGTATTCCGGCCGATGCCGCAAAGATTATCAGCGGCGGCCCCATGATGGGACGCGCAGTTGCAAACCTTGATGCTGCAACCGTAAAGGGAACAGGCGCACTCCTTCTTCTCACCGAGGCCCAGACACGCCGCGGAAAGGAATCAGAGTGTATCCGCTGCGGCCGCTGTGCCGATGCCTGCCCAATGGGTCTTGAACCCTTCCTTCTCCAAAAGCTGTCCCGTAATTCAGATGTAGAGGCGCTGGAGGCTAATGCCGCCCAGGACTGCATAGAGTGCGGCTGCTGCCTGTATTCATGCCCTGCCAATATCCCCCTGCTGGACTGGGTACGTCTGGGTAAAGGCCTGGCAATGGGTGCCATCCGCGCCCGTGCCGCTGCCGCAAAGGCCGCTGCAGAAGCTGCTAAAAAGTAACTGACTATGGAAAAGTTGATAGTATCTCCCAATCCCCATATTCACGCTCCGGTCTCTACCAGGAGCCTCATGCGTGATGTCATTATCGCGCTTATCCCCGCGGTAATCTGCTCCTTCGTATTCTACGGCTGGAGAGAAATCCTTGTGATGGCGGTAAGCGTGGCCTCCTGCGTGCTGCTTGAATGGGCCGTCACAAAGTATATGCTCCGGAAGCCTTCTACAATAGGGGACCTTTCCGCAGTCATTACAGGTATCCTACTTGCGCTGAACCTCCCGTACACCACTCCCTGGTGGGTTGTGGTGATTGGCGCTGTGGTCGCCATCGGAGTTGCCAAGCTGACGTTCGGCGGTATCGGCCAGAATATCTGGAACCCTGCTCTTGTGGGCCGCGTCTTCCTGCTGGTCTCGTTCCCTACATATATGACCACATGGGGCGCTCCTCAGGGTGTTGTGGACGCCGTTTCCGGTCCCACTCCGCTTGGCGCTATCCAGGAAGGCCTCATGCAGGGGGCTTCCGTGCAGGAACTTACATCGGCCTTCAATTACAGGGATCTCCTGTTTGCAAATCTTGGCGGCAGTGCAGGTGAGGCATGCGCCTTGGCCCTTCTGGCCGGCTTTGTGTACCTTTGCTGCCGTAAGGTCATCAAGCCCTGGATTACCCTCAGCATCTTTGGGACGGTGGCTCTCACTTCCCTCGTTTTCTGGGGAGTGGATCCTGCCCGTTTCACGGATCCCCTGTTCAATCTTCTCACCGGCGGTCTCATCCTTGGTGCCTGCTTTATGGCTACGGACTATGTGACCTCGCCTATGAGCCTTTGGGGCGGCGTGATCTTCGGCGTTGGAATAGGCTTCCTTACCATGATGATCCGTTACTTCGGCTCCTATCCCGAGGGCGTTTCATTTGCCATTTTGATTATGAACTCTGTGGTGCCGCTCCTTAATATGTGGTTCCATCAGAAAAAATTCGGGAGGAAATAGCTTATGGCTGCAAAATCCAATCTTACCAATATGGTGCTGGTCCTAGGGCTGGTGTGCCTTGTGTGCAGCGCAGTCCTTGGCGGAGCGTACGTGATTACAAAGGCTCCCATTGAGGCCGCTGCCGCTGCCAAGACGCAGGCTGCCGTGGCCCAGGTGCTTCCGCATTTCGAGAATCTTGACTATAATGCCGATAACCGTTACTATACGGCCTTCGACGGTGAAACTGTTGTGGGTTATGCCATAGAGTCCACTGTGGTCGGCTTCGGAGGCCCTCTGTCCCTGATGGTTGGCGTAACTTCAGACGGCGTTGTGTACAACACATCGGTGCTGTCTCATTCAGAGACGCCAGGCCTTGGCGCAAAGTGCTCCACGGATGCAAAGTTCATGGATCAGTGGAGGGGCTTCGATCCTGCCGTCAAGAAACTTTCCGTTAAGAAGGACGGCGGTGACGTAGATGCAATTACAGCTTCCACAATCACATCCAGGGCCTATACCCTTGCAGTGGAGAATGCCCTGAAGGTGTTTGACACTATTTCCGTCATTCCCGGCGTGACCGGGAATCTCCCCGAGATGGCCGATCAGGTCGGCCATGACGATAACGATGAAGGAGGACAGGACAATGAGTAAAATAAAACTTCTGACAGACGGGCTTGTCAAAAACAACCCCACCTTTGTGCTCCTGCTGGGCATGTGCCCCACGCTGGCCACAACAACATCGGCCATAAACGGCCTGTCGATGGGCCTCGCCACTCTTTTTGTGCTGGTCCTTTCAAATATGGCAATTTCCCTCATTGCTCCGGTGGTGCCTGACAAGGTGCACATCCCGGTGTATATTGTGGTCATTGCTACGTTTGTGACCCTGCTGCAGTTCCTCATGCAGGCATATACCCCGGCCATGTATGAGACCCTGGGCCTGTTCATTCCGCTGATTGTGGTGAACTGCATAGTCCTTGGCCGTGCAGAGGCATTCGCTTCCAAGCATGGCGTAGGGGAGAGCGCGCTGGACGGAATCGGCGTCGGCCTCGGTTTCACCTGCTCCCTAACCGTCCTTGGTCTTGTGCGTGAGATCCTTGGCAGCGGAAGCGCCTTTGGCTGGAGTTTCACCGGCGGCGCAGACGGTATGCTGGCATTTGTGATGGCTCCCGGCGCATTCCTGTGCCTTGGCTATCTTATGGTACTGTTTAACAAATTCCTCAAAAAGAACAGCTAGGCTATGGAGTATTTTCTCATAATCATATCGGCAATATTCGTTAACAATATTGTCCTGGCCCAGTTCCTGGGTATCTGCCCCTTCCTGGGTGTTTCCAACAAGCTTTCAACAGCCAGCGGAATGTCCATGGCAGTGTGCTTTGTGATAACCCTCGCAACGCTGGTTACATATCTCATAAACAAGTACCTGCTGGTGCCGTTTGGCATTACCTTCCTCCAGACCATTGCCTTCATCCTTGTGATTGCGGCACTGGTCCAGATGGTGGAGATTGTGCTCAAGAAGGTTTCCCCTTCACTGTATCAGGCACTGGGTATCTTCCTTCCGCTTATCACCACCAACTGCGCGGTCCTGGGCGTTGCCATCAACGTGGTTACCAAGGAGTTCTCCTTTGTTCCCGGCGGAATGCTCAACCTTGGCCAGGCGCTGGTTTATGCCTTTGCCACCTCCCTCGGTTACGGCCTTGCAATGGTAATCTTTGCGGGTATCCGTGAGCACCTTGCCCTTATGAACGTTCCGAGGAGCTTCAAGGGCGTTCCCATCGCAATCATCTCCGTTGGTATCCTGGCCCTTGCTTTCATGGGCTTCAGCGGAATGGTGAAGTAGCCTTGGCTGGGAACTTGCTGAGTTTCAGTTATTTACTTATTTACGGGTGCACCTGCAGGTGCACCCGTAAATAAGTAATGCGTTGAGTCATAGGTGTTTATGTGCCGGGCGCTATTGAATGTCGCAGGTCAGTAGGTAAAGCGTCGCGGGTCAGACAGTGAAGCGTCGCACGTCTGTAAAAAACGGCGGACCTGCGACGTTATTTTGTTCCTGTGGCCGATTACCGTCGCAGGTGGGCCGAAAAACGCAGACCTGCGACGGAATGTGGTGTTAGCTGTTACGGAATGTCCGATGACCTGCGACAGAGTGTGGTGTTAGCTGTTACGGAATGTCCGATGACTTGCGACGGATTAGAGTGAAAAGTTGTATCTTTGCATCCCGAAATGACCTGGTGGTTACTGGCTTTTTGTTCCGCGGCCCTTCTGGGCGGCTATGATTCCTTCAAGAAGATATCCCTGAAGGACAATGCAGTAGTCCCCGTACTTCTACTGAATACTGTTATCAGCGCGGCCATATTCTCCCCGTTCCTTTTCTCTACCGGCTGGGGAGGATGGGCCGTGCAAAAGTATATACTCCTTAAGAGCGCGCTGGTCCTCAGTTCCTGGATGGCGGGGTACTTTGCGATGAAGAATCTGCCGCTCACCATAGTAGGGCCCATAAATGCCACAAGGCCGGTGCTGGTGCTGCTTGGTGCCATCGTCATCTTTGACGAGCACCTGAACACTCTTCAGTGGAGCGGTGTGCTGCTTGCAATGGTGGCGTATTTCCTTATGCGCCTGAGCGGGCACAGGGAGGGCATAAAACCGGGGAACAAGTGGCTGGTGTGCCTTATTCTGGCCGTGATCCTTGGCGCTGCCAGCGGCCTGTATGACAAGTTCCTCATGTCTCCGGAGCGCCTTGGCCTTGACCGCAGCCAGGTCCTGGCATGGTATACGCTGTACCAGGCCGGGATGATGGCCCTTGTGCTGCTTTTCCTGTGGCTTCCCGTAAAGCACAAAACCACTCCCTTCCGCTGGGACTGGTCCATCCCGTTTATCAGCATCTTCCTCTGCGCTGCCGATTACCTCTATATGCAGGCCCTCTCCCAACCGGATGCCCTCATAGCCGTGGTGTCGATGATCCGTCGCGGCAGCGTGCTGGTGAGTTTTGCAATTGGAGCCTTCCTCCTGAAAGAGAAAAACATCCGCTCCAAGGCCCTGGACCTCATTCTCCTCCTGGCAAGTATGATACTTCTGTACTTCGGTTCCCGGTAATCCCCAGAGAAAATCTTATAAAAAAAGAAGGTGACTCAAAAGTGAGTTGCCTTCTTTTTTTGTAGGGATGGGTGTGGGGTACCGGGGGGACTCCGTTCCGCTTCGCTTCACTCCGGCCCCTCCCA
>CACXNH010000068.1 GCA_902768955.1 uncultured Bacteroidia bacterium
TAGATAAATATCTGCAAATGAACAAGTTAGCTCCACGGCTAACATAATTATTTGTTGATTTATCCTCTTTTTACTAATTTTGCGCCCGGAAATGGCAGGACGATCTGTCGCGGGAAACCGAGGAAAGTCCGCACAGGACAGGGCACCCGTCTGTGGAAAGCACAGTGGGGAGCAATCTTCAAAATGCGTAACAGAGAATAACCGCCGGAGTTTTTCTTTTTTTTTCTCCGGTAAGGGTGAAAACGCGGGGTAAGAGCCCACGACGCTTTGCGGCGACGTAAAGCGGGTACGCATCCGGGCCTGCAAGACCAAATATACCGGCAGTTGAGGGCTGCCCGCCTGATGCCGGGGGGTAGGTTGCGAAGATAAATGACAGATTTAAAAACAGAAAGCGGCTTACGGCCCTGCCATTTCCTTTTTTAATCCCTTTTCAATACAGAACAAAGCGCATCCTCTATCTTGGAGTATTCATACCCACGGGAGAGGCCGAACTTGAGAAGTTTGAGGCGGAACCGGGGGTCTCCTTCCAGGGTGCGCGCCTTGGCGGCAAGGAGGCGCTCAAGACGGGCATCGGCAGCAGTGGAATCAATCTCCTCCAGGGCGGCCGTGATATCTGCATCGGAAACGCCCTTTGCCCTTAGCTGGAAACGGATTTTAACAGGGCCCCAACCCTGCAGGGAGGCTTTCTCCCGGGCAAAGGCCGATGCATAGCGGGAATCGTCCACATACCTGTCACGGACAAGTTCATCCACAAGCCGGGCGGCCTCCGAGGCATCCCCGTCAAGGTCCTTAAGGGCCTTGCGGTAGATATCGGCCCTGCAATACTCCGCCTTTGAACAGAGGCGCTGAAGACGGGAAAGGCTCCTGGAATACTCCATTTGTCAGAAATTATAGCCAAGGGACAGATAAGCGCCTACCCTCTGGGTAAGTGAAGACCAGTGTATCTGGAGCTTAAGGGGGCCGAACACGGAATTATAGGCATAACTCAGGCCAGCACCGCCTACCATCTCTCCTGACGTGAATTCACTGAAATTCACAAAGTCGTATCCGACATTGCCCATAAGTGATATATAGTGGTTCTTTAACAGACGGTAACGGGCATCAAGGCGTGCTATGGCAAGGCAGTTGCGCCGGAAAGTGGAATTGACCAGCCCCACGAAGGGTATCTGCTGGTCTACGTATTTGCCCCAAAGGTCACCTCCCATGACGTTTGCGTACTGAATGGGGATGTCGTCACCAAAAATAATGCGCATACTGCCCTGGGGGATGAGGGAGAACCTGCCAAAGGATACAGGCACGGTAAAATCCGCGGCGGCAGTACCGAACAACGCAGGTTCACCGGGATAGAGGGCACGTGTGAAAAGGTCTCCCCTGAATCCGGCCGATACACCCTTGGTTGGGAAATAGCCGTTGTCAAGGGTCTCTACGCGGCCGGTGATGAAAGCTCCGGGGTAATCCTTCAACTTGACTGGATAGTCATAGTTGCCTACGTCTCCGCTGGAGAGCACATTGAGTACCTGATGGAACTGGTTCTGGAGACCAAGCTTCACATCCAGGTTGGACCATCTCATATTGGACATATACAGCTCCTGAGTGCTCTGGATGAAGGAGATGTTGAATCTGTCACTGCCGGAAAGGAAGCGGCTGCTGTTGGTATAGCGGAAAAAGGCCCTTGCATTGAAGGTTGCGAAAATGGGGGCATTGTAGGCGTAATGAAGTTCCGCGTATGGGCTTGTGCTTATCCTGGCAGAGAAATCCAGCGAATGGCCGCTCATGGAATTGGTATTGAGACCCAGATTCACAAGAATGCTCACAAGGTCCTGGGAATCCAGCCTTACGCCAAGGCCGAACTGATGCATGGGACCCCTCTTGCAGATAATCCTTAACCTGTAGGGTTCCTGTGTCCCGCGGAGTTCATAGTTCACGTAGTCATAAGCTCCCCTTCCGAAAATCTTTGCCACATCCTCCTCGATCACGCGTTTGTTGACTATGGAGCCGGGCTTGATGTACATACGGGAGCGTATGTAATCGGCCTCCATTGAAGGGACGCCAACTATGTCAATACCCTCTATCACAACTGGATTCTGGCCGATATCCGTTGCGTGCGGGGCCTGAAGGGTCTGTCGGGACTTGCCGAGGATGCTGCGGAGAGAGTCCAGCTGGCGGGTTTTTTCCGCGGCGGCCTTGAAGCCCCTCCAGTACATCACATCAATGGCTTCGTCGTTGAAGCTTAGCATGTTGTAACCCGTAAGGTCCGGATGGATGGAGACGTCGAAGAGCGGAAGGTTGTATTCCCTGGCATCGTTGGAGAACAGGTCTATAGCCTGCATGAGGATATCCCCAAGGTTCTGGATATGCTCTGCGGTTGGGCTATCTCCGGCCAGGTCTACGCCTATCACTATATCGGCCCCCATCCGCTTCACAAGGTTTGCGGGATAGTTGTTGCGCATTCCGCCGTCTACCAGGATCATTCCGTCCGTGCGAACAGGCACAAAGAGTCCTGGAATGGACATAGTGGTACGGAGGGCCGTGTTTACGGAGCCGCTGTGCCATATCTTAGCCTTGCTGGAAACCATATCCGTAGCAACGCTCACAAAGGGTATGGGAAGCTTTGCAAAATCAAGGGAGTCACTGTAGCCTACCGTACGGGAAGCAAAAATCTGACTCACGTTCTGGCCATACACAAATCCGGAGGGTAGGCTTCCAAGAAGGTTGTTCTTTACATCGTCGCTTGCACCTAATTCAAACTTACGGGGAAGACCGTCACTGAGGGAAGCGTCTCCGGTAATGAATCTGCGATAGTCGTCGGATTTATAATAGAACGGAATTGAAACCAGGTATTTCTCCTTATATCTAAGCCTGGAATAAGGGATATAGGACTTGTCCACTTTGTCCGACATGGCCATGTCCCAGTTTGTTGTACGGATGAGGTTTTCAAGTTCATCGGGAGTATAGCCAAGGGCGTAAAGACCGCCGATAAGACCGCCCACGCTGGTACCTGCCACAATATCAACGGGAAAATCGTACTTCTTGAGATACTGTAGAGCGCCGATTGTGGCTGCGCCCTTTGCTCCGCCGCCGGAAAGGACCAGGGCAACGGTGGGCCTGTGTTTGCGG
This sequence comes from uncultured Bacteroidia bacterium, assembly GCA_902768955.1. Lineage (GTDB taxonomy): Bacteria > Bacteroidota > Bacteroidia > Bacteroidales > UBA932 > Cryptobacteroides. Next base: position 3,118 of record CACXNH010000068.1, read on the forward strand.
ATAGAGTCCATCCTGTGACGCATCTGCCGGACGAAGGCTTCGTCGGAGTCACTGAGGCCAAAAGTAGATGACGGCGGCTCCCCGGTACTAGGAACCTGAGCCATGACCGTGAGGGCTGCGGCAAGGGCCGATACAAATATGCAGATAAACTTTTTCATCCTTTATTATGTTTGCCGGCAAGCAGGCCGCAAGCCGCAAAGATGTCCTCTCCCCTGGATGCGCGGATGGTGGCAGTGACACCACCCTCAGAGAGCATGTCACGGAACTCCTCCATTGCACGGGCCGATGCCGGACCATACGGAAAATCCGGGATACGGTGGAAACGTATGAGGTTGATGCGGCATTCAAGGCCCCTGAGAAGCCTTACAAGGGCATCGGCATGACGTGGAGTGTTGTTCCAGCCATCAAAGACGGTGTATTCAAAACTCACGCGGCGCTGGCCGGTGAAATCGTAGGTTTTCAGAAGACGTACTACCTCCGCGGCTGTCCAGGCCTTCTGGACGGGCATCATCTCAAGGCGCTCCTCCGGGAAGGGGTTGTGAAGGCTCACGGCAAGGTGGCACTTGCACTCATCCAGGAACCTCCTCAGGGTTGGGATAACTCCAATGGTGCTGAGCGTGATGCGTTTTGGGCTCCATGCAAGGCCCCAATCGGCCGTAAGGACAGTGATTACCCTTTTTACCTCTTCCCAGTTGTCCAGGGGCTCTCCCATACCCATGAATACGGTATTGGTCAGTTCCCCGGCTTCATCTATTGCAAAGAACTGGGAGAGGATATCGGCCGCGCCCAGGTTTCCGTGGAAGCCCTGACGGCCCGTCATGCAGAACTTGCAGCCCATCTTACAGCCCGCCTGGGAACTGACGCAGAGGGTTTTACGGTCTGCTTCCGGAATCATTACGGCCTCAACGCAGGACTCTTCCACGTCATGACCGGCACCGACCGGGCATCTCACCGGGAACAGGTACTTCTTTGTTCCATCGGCCGATACCTGAACGTCCAAGGGTTCCAGCATACCCACTTCTGCTATGGCGGCCAGAGCTTCCCTGCCGGCTTTGGAGAGATTTGTCATTTCACTAATGGTACGCACGCGGTTCACATACAGCCACCTTGCAATCTGCTTCCCCGCAAAGGCGGGAAGGCCGGCACTGAGGGCTATCTGCTTAAGTTCTTCGGGTGTTTTGCCCAATAGACGTTCTTTCATACTACAAAAATACACAATTTATTGTATTTTCACTCATTGTGCAATGATTTGGCGCAAATAGGGGTTAATTTTGCAGTCAGAAAAGATTGGTAATTATCAGAGTTTTTCATAACTTTGTAAATGCGGATGCAGGATGACCGCTAACAATTAATTAAGTACAGAAATGGCAAAAGAAGCAGACGGAGCCACCATGAATGCAGCCAAACTAAAGGCGCTTCAGGCAACAATTGACAAAATTGAGAAAGACTACGGAAAGGGAACCATCATGAAGCTGGGAGATCAGCCTGAATGGGACGCCTCCCAGGTTATCCCCAGCGGCTCAATAGCCCTGGACCATGCCCTGGGCATCGGCGGTTACCCCAAAGGCAGGATTGTGGAAATCTACGGCCCGGAGTCTTCAGGTAAAACCACACTGGCCATCCACGCAATCGCACAGGCACAGAAAAGCGGCGGCATCGCTGCCATCATTGACGCAGAGCATGCCTTTGACCGCACGTATGCAAAGTCCCTGGGAGTGAATCTGGACACCCTGCTCATTTCCCAGCCGGATAACGGTGAGCAGGCGCTAGAAATTGCAGACAACCTTATCCGCAGCGGCGCCGTAGACATAGTGGTCATTGACTCTGTGGCAGCCCTCACTCCCCGCGCAGAGATTGAGGGAGAGATGGGAGACAATAAAGTGGGCCTCCAGGCCCGCCTCATGTCCCAGGCTCTCCGCAAACTCACCGCCAACATCTCAAAAACCGGCACCTGCTGCATTTTCATCAACCAGTTGCGTGAGAAAATCGGCATAATGTTCGGCAATCCAGAAACAACCACCGGCGGCAACGCCCTCAAGTTCTACGCATCCGTGCGTCTGGACATCCGCCGCACCACCCAGATCAAGGACGGTGACGATGCCCTTGGCAACCACGTCAAGGTGAAGGTCGTCAAGAACAAGATGGCCCCGCCTTTCCGTAAGGCAGAATTTGACATCGTGTTTGGAGAAGGCATCTCCCGCAGCGGAGAAATCGTAGACCTTGGCGTAGAGCTTGGCATAATCCAGAAGTCCGGCTCATGGTTCAGCTACAATGACTCCAAACTTGCCCAGGGCCGCGAAGCCGTCAAAACCCTCATGCGGGATAACCCTGAACTCTCAGAGGAAATTGAGGCCAAGATCCGCGAGGCCCTCGTGAAGGTGCAGGATTAATTCTCCTTTTTATCTGTTTTACAGTCTTAGTCACGTTTAGTCCGCTATTCGTGACTAAGATTGTTTCCGTACACTTTTTATTTCACCATTCGTGATCAAAACCGAATTTAGCTCCGGTCTTAGTCACGTTTTGAGGCGTTTTCTTGACTAAGAATGCTTCACTCTACCGTCTTAGTCACGTTTTGAGGCGTTTTCTTGACTAAGATTGCGCTGAAGAGCCTTTAATTGACCACATTATGAATAGAAATACAAAAGAAGAATATAAGAATATGCCCTTTGGCTGTTATCACCTATGTTTCGACCGCCTTGAAGGCCGTAATCTTTTCACGTCAGATGAAGATTACAGGTTGGGGATGGCAGGGATAGCGCTTTCCACACTGAAGTTTGGAGTAGATGTGTTTGCCTTCGACCTAATGCCCAACCACATCCACGACGTCCTTCGGGGAACGGGCGCGCAGTGTATGCAAGTCTTTTCATTCCAGAAGAGAAGGATCTCGGAGCAGATGATAAAGAAAGGATTCCCGCCGCTCCCTGAAGACTATGGCTGCATATTAAGGCCTATCCTGAATGACAAAGAATTAAAAGACCAGATCCTCTATACCGTCAGGAACCCGTATGAGAAGGATTTTTGCGGTCCGGGAGGCCATAAATGGGGTAGCGGCTACCTGTATTTCAACCAATTGGCGGAATTGATCCGCGGAGATAAGGTGTCATCCCTGTCCCAGGCTAAGGTCCGGCGCTGATCGGTTCAAAAGAGGAGTTGCCACCTGATTGGGAGATCCATACTGAACTGGGAGTCCTCCCAAAATGTTTTGTCAAGGCAGAGGAAGTGATGATACTGTTTGAATCGGCAAAGGATTTCCATACGCGTCTTGTAAAAGAATATGAGACTGCAGTTGTCATAGCACGTGCACTTGACGAGGAAGTTGTGTTCTCAATGAATGAAATCCGTGACATAGCCAACACGGAGCTGCGCAATGAATACCCCGGACGGCTGTTCAAGACTCTGTCAAGGGAGGAGAAGTGCCGCGTTGCCGTAAGCCTCAACCAAAGGCTCGGCTTCACACCGCTACAACTTTCACAGGCCCTGTATCTTTCCGAACTAACCATCTCACAGGCAATCAGATCAAAGGATTACGGCATTAAGCCGATTTAATCCTCCGCCCCTATCCTTGCCCCTGCACTTGCGCAACGATCATAGTCACGTTTTGCCCACTATTCGTGACTAAGATTGTCTGACGCGACAGGCAAAGTCACAAAATGGCATTAAAACGTTACTAAGATGGTGGATTAAGGCTGGGAAATGGCTATTTTATTGCCATGATCTGCAGATACTCTCCCGTGAGGCCGCCCTGGCCGTTCTGGGAGTCTGCAATGAGAAGGAGCGCCTGCCTGCCGCCTGAAAGCCTGGGGCCAAGGCACATGCCTTCATAATTGGCAAGGTTAAGGGCCGATGTAACAATGCGCGTGAGAAGTTTCTTCTCCAGGATACCGCCCTTGTCGTTGAGGGGATCCACAATGTAAAGAGTGCTGAGAGTGAATGCTCCCAGCGCTTTTTCTATGATACTGCCGCCGGGGACAAGAACCTCCCTTTCAAGCATTATGAGGCGGCCGTCTTCCATGGCGGTCATTGCAGAAAGGCCGTGGACATAGACCTGGGCCGATGCCGTCTGCTCCTTGGAGGCCATCGGCTGACCCAACATATACAGGTAGCGTGAATCGGGGGTGGTGCCGCAGAAGCGCTGAAGCCTTATGATATTATCTTGGAGACCTTCTTCCTTGAGTGATTTCTCAGTGGCCGCCCAGAAGTAGCCGCGGTCAGAATCGAATGCAAGGGCTTCGAAGCCGGCATTTGACTGGATGGCCTTAAGGTCCTCCGGGACCTCCAGGGATATACCTGTGGGCTCTCCTTCCAGAGTATACTCACGGACAGACTGGTCTCCTTCCGCGCTTACATACAGCGTGTTGGAGGAAGCGACATATACTATGTCTTCATTGTCCTTGCCGCCTGCCTTACCGGCATTTCCGGGAACTTCCTTAGCCTGAATGGCGCCAACAACGCCAGCCTCGTCAATGGGAATGTTGAAAAGGTGGATGCCGCCGCCTTTACTTTTATCGTGCACAAGGGCATACACATCGTCCTTGACGTGGGTAATTCCCGAGTACTCCCCGGAGGCTACGGGCATACGGTGCTGGCGGAGGTATTCGGCTTCAATATCGGCCTTGGGGGGAGATTCATCATACCGAAGCGGCTCAAAACTGCCGTTCTTTTCAAGCCTTGCCGTCCAGAGGGAACCGTCATTCATCTGGACGAAGGCCACAATGGGGAAGGTATCCTCATTGGCAAGCGTGTCCTTGATCTGGACTTTGCCTGTGGCATTGTCAAGGCTCTTTGTGAGAAGCGCTGGCTTATTCTCAAGGGAATGGAGTTCCAAAGCCGTGGCCCTGAGATTTGACGGGACCTTGAACTCAAGGTTTACGACATTGACGCCGTCATCTTCATCGGCCTTGGAATGTCTGGCCGATGCCCCGCAGCTCCACACTGAAAGCCACGCCAGGAGTATTCCAAGGATTTTTGCGGTCATCAGCCTTCGGCGTCTTCTTGGAGAGCCTTCTGGTAGCACTCACGGCACAAAGGCTCGTAGGTGTCTTTCTCTCCCAGGACAACCAGTTTCTTGGAGGCGGATAAACGGTGGGAGTGGTTTGCCAGTGCTCCGCAGCGTACACAGATGGCGTGTACTTTCTGGACATCTTCTGCAATTGCCATGAGGCCGGGCATGGGGCCGAAAGGCTTGTCCATGAAATCTGTATCCAGACCTGCAACTATTACACGGACACCCCTCTTGTTTGCAAGTTCCTGAACCACATCAATGATGCTTTCATCGAAGAACTGGGCCTCATCTATGCCCACAACCTGCACGTCAGGAGCTATCTGGAGCATCCTGGACGGGGATTTGATGGGGGTGCAGGAAATGCTGTGGGAGTCATGGGACACTACGTCAAGGTCTGAGTAGCGTTTGTCTATGGTTGGCTTGAAGGTTGCTATTTTCTGCTTGGCAAACTGTGCCCTTTTGAGCCTTCTGATGAGTTCTTCCGTCTTACCTGAAAACATGGACCCGCAAATAACCTCAATGCAGCCCGATTTTTTTGCATTTTCCAAAAACATTTCCGTAACTTTGTTAGTGTTGACTTAT
>CACXNH010000069.1:0-4358 GCA_902768955.1 uncultured Bacteroidia bacterium
TGGAGGACGATGCCGTCAAAGATGTCCTCGGAGGAGGAAGTCTTTTCGGAAAGGCGGGACCATTCGGTATCAGTGTTGAAATTCATAGCCTGCTAATGTTGAAGGGTTTTGATTCTGTACCATATTCCCCAGCCGAGGGCCACGGCTATAAGGAATGAAATGGTATTTGCGATGTACACTGTATTCCTGAGATAGCCCCTGAGCATATCCTCGGAAACATCAATGTCTCCGGGCCAGTTCTCAAACACATGCGGCATAACGAATCCCATCAGGAGTGAAAAAACCGTGGAAAGGCCAAACAGGATTGCTATTGCACCTACAAGTTTGTTGCGCTTGAAGCAGATACCGCAAAGCAGGAAGTAAAGGAAGTTGCAGAAATAACTGACCACAGCGGGGAAAACCAGACTTGACGGAGTGAACTGAATTGAAGTCTCATTGTTTACCTGAGAAAGAGCGTTCAAAAACTGTGCGTATGCCCCCGAAAAACCTGTAACCAGGGCTTTGCCGTATGTGGGGTCTGCAAGGCTGAGGAACCCGTCAATGAGAAGGTATACCACAAAAAAGAGAACGGGGACCACAACAAGGCTCACTATGAGCATGGAAATGAATTTCTCTGTGCGGGAAGCCGGTATCATAAGCCAGGCGCTGCCTTCTTTCTTGTCTGTGAGATGCCCATAGGTGCGTACCTGATATAGTTCAAGGATGGCAAAAGCGATGACGAACACTACGGCACGGGCTGAAATTGGAGGAGTATTCCATTCCTGGGTGAAAACCAGTGAAAACATCACCCAGAGGACATAGAAGATGGCGCTGGCGCCGCCGATGAGGATGGCCGCCTTGGAGTGATTGCGCCACATCTGGGTAAGGTCATATTTGAAATAGGTCCAGAACCTCTGGAAAGAAAAAGTCTGATTCATATCCTTAATATATTAGAGGTTGAACATTGCCTTGATGACGTCCTTGTGGGCATGAACCGTGTTGAAGAAGGCTTCCACGTTCACCTTGCTTTCCTCGCCGGTGGAATTGGGATACACCTGGATGCATCCGCCGGGAGTCTGCTCAAGGTAAAGGGCATCGGCCTTAAGCTCAGTGCCATAGTCAAAGAAGAGTTTTGCCGATATCTCCTCCATGGTGGCGTTCACCAGCACCTCATGGTTGTCAAGGATGATGATGGGGTCAATTATGTTCTCAAGGTCCCTCACTTGGTGGGTGGAGATGATAAGGGTGGAATCCTCAGACGTGTATTTGGTCACAGCCTTTCTGAACTGCGCCTTGGAGGGGATGTCAAGGCCGTTTGTGGGCTCATCCATATAATAGTATTTGGCATTGCACGCCAGCGCGAATGCAATCCATGTTTTCTTGAGCTGACCGGCAGACATTGCGTCCATCCTTTGATCGGCCGATACTTCAAGTTCAGAAAGGATAGTGAGGAACTTGTCCAGATCAAACTTAGGCCAGAATACGCCGTGCTCCTTTGCAAAACTGATGGCCTTGGCGTGGACGGGAGTGACTTCATCGGCCAGATAGAACTGGTCTGAAAGGAGAGAGGGTTCACGGTCAAACGGATTGCGTCCGTCAACTGTGATGCTCCCCTGCTGGGGCCTCTTGAGGCCACAGAGGAGGGTGAGAAGGGTGGTCTTGCCCACTCCGTTCTCCCCAAGGAGGCCATAGATGTTGCCCTCCGAGGCCTTCAGGGAGATGTTTTTCAGCACGGTCTTGGGGCCGTAACTGAACTGGAGATCTGAAATTTCAATCATATCGTTTGCGTGTATTAGTTTATTAGTACACCGCAAAGGTACAAACAAAATTCTAATCTCCAAATATTTTTTTCACTTTTTTTATTTTTGAGTCCTCAAACATCCTCTGGGGGTTTGTGCCGGGTACTCCCTGGGGCACGTCCATACCAAGGATTGCAAATATCTGCTCCCAGTAGAGAGGCATGGTGCCGTCCGGGGCCAGGAAATTCATAGGCTCGCTCTGAAAAACCTCCTCCCCTGAGGCATTCAGATAACTCAGTTGAACAAGTTCAGAGCAGTACAGATCCTCATTGCCCGGCAGGAAGCGGGAGTCATAGGCACGGCCGCAGTAGGTTTTTGCGCGCTCTACGGCGGCATCGGCATCAACTCCCTGCACCCGGCCGATAAAAAAATCCGGCAGGGAGCCGTCCCGGAGCGTAAAGTCCGTAAGGAAGGTGTCAAGGGGATGGCGGTCCACTCCGCGCCTGATAGTTGCATCAATTATCCAGGTGCTGTCTCCCCTAACTTCAGCAATGGCCACATGGATAAGGTTAAGGCCGTCTTTTCCCGTGGAGGCCGATATTGCGGCGTCCATGGAATCCTTCTCAAGACTGTATTCCAGAGGTATTCCGACAAACACAAGGTCTCCGTTACGGAGCGATGCTGCCCTCTGGCGGCAGGACAGTGCAGCCAGAAGCAGCAGAATAATTCCTAAATAACGTTTCATACTGCAAAGATGGCATTTTTCTGAGAAAAAATGACTATATTTGATGATACTAAAACTAATACAATGAAAAGAATCATCGAATGCGTTCCCAATTACAGTGAAGGAAGGGACAAATCTGTCATAGATGCCATCGTAGCGGCAATTGCGGCCGTTGAAGGCGTCAAGGTTCTGGACGTGGATCCAGGTGAAGCCACCAACCGCACGGTGGTTACTTTTGTGGGTGAACCGGAGCCTGTCTGCGAGGCTGCATTCCGCGGCGCCTCCAAGGCAAAGGAGCTCATAGACATGACCAAACACCACGGAGCCCACCCCAGGAGCGGCGCCACGGACGTCCTTCCCCTAATTCCCGTAGCCGGAATCACTCTTGAGGAATGCGCCGAACTTGCCCGCAGCCTTGCCAAAAGGCTATATGAAGAACTTGGTATCCCCTGCTACTGCTATGAAGCAGCCGCCTTCAAGCCGGAAAGAAAGAATCTGGCCGTTTGCCGTGAAGGGGAATATGAGGCCTTGAAGGAAAAGATGGCTGATGTTTCCCGCAAACCGGACTTCGGCGGCTCCTGGGACACCGTAGCGGAGAGGGCCGGAGCCACAAACGTTGGCGCCCGCGGCTTCCTTGTAGCCGTAAACTTCAACCTCAACACCACCAGCACCCGCCGCGCCATGGCCGTTGCCTTCGACGTCCGTGAAAAGGGCCGGAAGAACCCTTCCGGTGAAGGCTGGATTCCCGGCACACTCAAGGGCACCAAGGCCATCGGCTGGTACATAGCCGAATACGGTATAGCCCAGGTGTCCATGAACATCACTGACATAGACGTCACTCCCCTTCACGTTGCCTTTGAGGAGGTCTGCACAAAAGCGGCAGCCCGCGGACTCCGCGTAACCGGCGCAGAGATTGTGGGCCTTGTTCCCAAGAGGGTTCTTCTAGAGGCCGGCCGATTCTACCTTGAAAAGCAGCAGCGTTCCCTTGGCATCTCTGAGCAGGAGATTGTGAAGATTGCCGTGAAGTCAATGTCCCTTGACGACCTGAAGCCCTTCAACCCTGCAGAAAAAGTTATCGAATACCTTATAGAAGATAAGAAGGTTGGCCTTGCCCAGATGACTGTAGAAGGGTTTACCCGTGAAACCGCCTCAGAGTCCCCCGCCCCAGGCGGCGGCTCCGTGAGCGCCGCAATGGGTGCCTTTGGAGCAGCCCTTGCCACCATGGTAGCAAACCTTTCCTCCCACAAACGCGGCTGGGACTCCCGCTGGAAGGAGTTCAGTGACGTTGCTGAGGAAGGCCAGGCCCTCCTGGACCGCCTCCTCAATCTAATAGATGAGGACACCGCCGCCTTCAACCGCATTATGGACTGCTTCTCCATGCCAAAGGGCACTGATGAAGAGAAGGCCGCAAGGGCACAGGCCATTGAGGAGGCCACCCTCTTTGCCGCCAAGGTCCCGCTTGAAACTATGGAAACAGCCCTTAAGGCTCTTCCGCTGGCGCTCCAGATGGCCCGCACCGGTAACCCCGCCAGCGCTTCAGACGCCGGCGTGGCGGCCCTTGCCGCAGTTGCCGGCATCCGCGGCGCCCGCCTCAACGTGCGTATCAACGCCGCCGGCCTGAAGGACAAGACATCGGCCCAGCCGCTCCTGGACCGCGCAGACGCAATTGAAGCAGAAGCCACGGAGCTTGAAGAAAAAGTATTAAGCGCTGTTAATGCCCAAATCACCGTTTAACTTAAGTCCTTAATTATCAAACAAATATAAAAATTACTCCTATCATTTAGGCCTGGAGTAATTTTAACAAATAGCTGATAATCAATGAATTATAATTCACAGTCAGATTTTGCCAAGGAGGTATTGGCCGGAATACCGTCCGGTGAACTGCCAGAAGCAAAGCCCTACGACAAAGATATCAA
>CACXNH010000069.1:4372-13014 GCA_902768955.1 uncultured Bacteroidia bacterium
CCAAGCGCAAGGACATCCTGAGCCCTGAAGAAAAAGTGCTGGCCCTCAAAAACGCCCTCAGGTATTTCCCTGAGACCCTTCACGCCCAACTGGCCCCGGAGTTCGCGCAGGAACTTAAAGACTACGGCCGCATCTATATGTACAGGTATCGGCCTTCCTATAAGATATACGCGCGCCCTATTGACGAGTACCCTGCAAAGTCAAGGCAGGCAGCAGCTATCATGGCCATGATTCAGAACAATCTGGACGAGCGCGTGGCCCAGCATCCGCATGAGCTCATCATCTACGGAGGCAACGGAGCCATCTTCCAGAACTGGGCACAGTATCGCCTCACTATGCAGTATCTGGCCACCATGACGGATGAGCAGACCCTTGTCATGTACTCCGGCCACCCTCTGGGTCTCTTCCCCAGCCACAAGGACGCCCCGCGCGTGATTGTCACAAACGGCATGGTCATTCCCAACTACTCCAAACCGGACCACTGGGAAAAGTTCAACGCCATGGGCGTGAGCCAGTACGGCCAGATGACCGCCGGTTCTTATATGTACATAGGCCCCCAGGGCATTGTGCACGGCACCACCATCACCGTTATGAACGCTGCCCGTAAACAGGGCGGCACTCCCGAGGGGAAACTCTTTGTGACGGCGGGGCTTGGCGGAATGTCCGGCGCCCAACCCAAGGCCGGGAACATAGCGGGCGTTGTGAGCGTCACCGCAGAAATCAATCCCAAGGCGGCTCAGAAGCGGTATGACCAGGGCTGGGTTGATGAACTACATACTGATCTTGAGGAACTTATCGGCCGAATAAAAGAGGCCGTGGCCGCCAAAAAGCCCGTCTCGCTGGCATACGTTGGCAACGTTGTAGACCTTTGGGAAAAACTCTCCGATGAAGACGTCCAGGTAGACCTTGGCTCTGACCAGACCTCCCTCCACAACCCCTGGGCCGGCGGATACTACCCAGTAGGCTACTCCCTTGAGGAGTCAAAGAAGATGATGGCAGAGGATCCCGCCCTCTTCAAGGAAGCCGTCCAGGCATCCCTCAGAAGGCACGTAGCCGCCATCAACCGTCTTGCCGCAAAGGGGATGTATTTCTTTGACTACGGCAACGCCTTCCTCCTTGAAAGTTCACGCGCCGGGGCCGATGTCCTTAAGCCGGACGGCTCTTTCCGCTATCCTTCATATGTGCAGGACATTATGGGCCCGCTGTACTTTGACTACGGCTTTGGCCCGTTCCGCTGGGTGTGTATGAGTGAAAAACCTGAAGACCTTGCAAAGTCAGACGAAATAGCGGTCAGGGTCCTTGATGAGATTGCCGATTCCTCCCCCGAAGAGATTGCAGGCCAGATGAGGGACAACATCCACTGGATCAGGGAAGCAGGCCGGAACCACCTTGTGGTGGGTTCCCAGGCCCGCATCCTCTATGCCGACTGCGAGGGCCGCACCAAGATAGCACTGGCGTTCAACGAGGCCATCCGCAAGGGTGAGATATCGGCCCCCATAGTCCTTGGCAGGGATCACCATGACGTTTCCGGCACTGACTCCCCTTTCCGTGAAACCTCCAACATCTACGACGGTTCCCGCTTCACCGCAGATATGGCCGTGCAGAACGTCATCGGAGACGGCTTCCGCGGCGCTACCTGGGTATCCATCCATAACGGCGGCGGCGTAGGCTGGGGTGAAGTGATAAACGGCGGCTTCGGAATGGTGATTGACGGTTCCGATGACAGCGCCCGCCACATCAGGGAAATGCTCTTCTGGGATGTAAACAACGGAATCGCCCGCCGCAGCTGGGCCCGTAACGCCCCCGCACGCTTTGCAATCGAGCGTGAAATGGCCCGTACGCCGGAACTTCGCGTAACCCTCCCCAACGAGGCCGATGAACAGCTTATCCGCAAATACCTGAACTAAACCTGTCATTCTGAACTAAACCTGTCATTCTGAACAAAGTGAAGAATCTCAATACAACTATGCATATAATTTCCTCCGCCCATCTCTCCCTGGAGAGAGTAAAACAGATAATTGACAGTAAGGAACAACTGGTCCTTTCACCGGAATCCACCACCGCAATAGTAAAATGCCGCGAGTACCTTGACCGGAAGATGGAAGACATAGACCATCCCGTGTACGGGGTCACAACGGGCTTTGGCTCTCTTTACAATGTGACCATCCCCAAGAAAGACCTCAGCCAGCTCCAGCATAACCTTGTAATGTCCCACGCCTGCGGCACCGGAGAGACCGTGCGTCCGGAGATTGTGAAACTGATGCTTCTCCTTAAGGTCCAGAACCTATCCTACGGACATTCCGGAGTACAGCTCTGTACCGTTCAGCGCCTCATAGACATGTTCAACAACAATGTCCTGCCGGTGGTTTACCAGCAGGGCTCGCTGGGCGCTTCCGGAGACCTTGCCCCCCTTGCTCACCTGTGCCTGCCGCTTATCGGCCTGGGTGAAGTCCTATATAAAGGGAAGGTCCGCCAGGCGGCCGATGTCTGGAAGGAACTTGGCTGGGAGCCCATAACCCTTCAGTCTAAGGAAGGCCTGGCGCTCCTTAACGGCACCCAGTTCATGAGCGCACACGCAATATGGAGCATCCTCAAGAGCATGAGGCTCTCAAAATGGGCCGATATAATAGGCGCCATCTCCCTGGATGCCTACGACGGCCGCATAGAACCTTTCCTCCCCCTCACCCATCAACTGAGGCCCCATACCGGCCAAATCATTACCGGACGGAGGTTTATGGAGGTGCTGGAAGGCAGTGAACTGATCCAGAGGCCCAAGGAACACGTCCAGGATCCTTACAGCTTCCGCTGCATTCCACAGGTTCACGGAGCCGTGAAGGACAATATCCTTTACGTGAAGTCCGTGATAGAGAACGAGATTAATTCTGCCACGGATAACCCCAATATCTTCCCGGATGAAGACATGGTGATATCGGCCGGAAACTTCCACGGAGAGCCTATAGCAATCCCCATGGATTCCCTGGCAATTGCCATGAGTGAGCTCGCAAGCATCTCCGAGCGTCGCACATTCCAGCTCATAGACGGCGTGAGAGGCCTTCCAAAATACCTTGTGGCAGCCCCCGGCCTAAACAGCGGCTTTATGATTCCGCAGTATACCGCCGCTTCAATTGTGTCCCAGAACAAGGGCCTGTGCTGGCCTGCGTCCTGCGACTCTATCCCTTCTTCTCAAGGCCAGGAAGACCACGTATCGATGGGTTCCAACAGCGCTACAAAACTTGTTCGCATAGTTGACAACGTTGAAACCGTACTTGCCATAGAACTCTTCAACGCCGTCCAGGCCATGGAGTTCCGCCGCCCTCTCCGCACCTCAGCGCGCCTTGAGAAGATCATAGAAGACTACCGCAAAGTTGTGCCGTTCATTGATACGGACACTTATATGCATCCTCTCATAGAGAAATCCGTAGCGTTTATCAAGAATGAGTCTTATCTATAACATAGGCATCCTTGCCGGAATCCAGCCTGAAGGTGTCCTCCGCGTGGAGGGCTCTGCCCAGGGGAAAACAGGAATTCTGGAAAATGCATGGCTGAGGATTGAGGACGGTAGGATTGCTGATTTTGGAACCGGGACTCCCCCCTGTCATTCTGAGCGAAGCGAAGAATCTCTTGACGCCTGCGGCGGCATGCTTATGCCAGGATTCTGCGACAGCCACACGCACATCGTATATGCCGGAAGCCGTGACTCGGAGTTCCTGGACAAGATAAACGGGCTGTCCTATGAGCAAATCGCAGCGCGGGGCGGGGGTATCCTGAATTCTGCCGATCTTCTTAACCGCACCTCTGAGGATGACCTCTATGCCCAGTCAATGGTGCGCGTCCGCGAAATGATGGATAAAGGCACCGTTGCCATGGAAATCAAAAGCGGTTACGGGCTTAATCCTGATGCAGAGATGAAGATGCTGCGCGTGATACGCCGTATCAAGGAAACTGTCCCCGCGGCGGTGAAATCCACCTTCCTTGGAGCGCATGCAGTTGGCCGTGGATACAGCCATGAGGCATACGTCGAGGCCGTCATAGATATGATTCCCGAGGCATCGGCCCTTGCCGATTTCATTGACGTTTTCTGTGACGAAGGTTTCTTCACGGTGGAAGACACAGACCGCATCCTCTCAGCAGCCAGGGGCCATCTCACCCCGAAGATCCATGCCAACGAGCTTGCCGTAAGCGGCGGCGTCCAGGTTGGCGTCAGGCACGGAGCCCTTTCCGTAGACCACCTTGAACGCACTACGGATGCAGAGATTGAGGCTCTCCGTGGATCGGCCACTATGCCAACTATGCTCCCAGGCTCATCATTTTTCCTCGGTCTTCCCTATGGCCGTGCCAAGGACTACATCAAGGCGGGCCTTGGCGTTGCGCTGGCGTCGGATTACAACCCCGGCTCCTCCCCTTCCGGAGATATGCGCTTTGTCCTGGCCCAGGGCTGCATCAAGATGCGTCTCACGCCCGTTGAAGCCTTCAATGCCGTCACCCTCAACAGCGCATACGCAATGGGCCTGAGTGGGGACTACGGCTCCATCACCGTTGGCAAAAAAGCCGCCCTCATCCTCACGGAACCAGGTTGGGACCTCACAAAACTTGCATATCAGTACCAGACTCCATTCATAAGGAAAGTCATTTTTTGATGCAGCAAAATAATGAAGAAAAATATTTGCTTATTTACAAAAAAGTAGTACCTTTGCATTCCCAAATCCTCTGGATGTAGCGCAGTTGGTAGCGCACCTGGTTAGGGACCAGGAGGTCGCTGGTTCAAGTCCAGTCATCCAGACACAAAAGAGCCTCCTGATGAAGGCTCTTTTTTTGGCTCTACGCAAAACCGGAAGCTGGTGGCAGCTAAGTGGTTAACACTCAGTTGTTTGCACGATTCTTTGGTATTACCGGTTTTCCCAAAGAATCCAGTAAGTAATTGACAACCAGCGAACTAACTGCCACCACCACGGCATTACAATAGAGGGGAGGAAACGGTTGAGTGCCTGTTTTTTATTATATTTGCAGTAATTATGAGCGTATACAGGGAAATATCGGCCAAGGAATACGGAGATCTGGAAGGAAGGATCCTCTATGAGGACAATCACCTCCTTATCTTCAACAAGAGGAGCGGGGAAATTGTTCAGGGAGACAAGACCGGGGATGAGCCTCTTTCAGAGACCCTCAAGGCGTTCATCGCACAGAGGGACGGGAAGCCCGGGCAGGTATTCATGGGCGTTCCGCACAGGCTGGACAGGCCGGTGAGCGGTGTCTGTGTCTTTGCAAAAACTTCCAAAGCCCTGGAGCGCCTAAACGATATGCTCCGTAAGGGTGAAATCCATAAGACTTACTGGGCTCTAACGGCAAACAAGCCCCCAAAAGAGAGCGACACCCTCACGGATTTCCTTTCCCGCAATGAGTCCCAGAACAAGTCCTATGTCAGTAAAAACGGCAAGGAAGCCCGCCTGAAATACACTCTGATACAAACTACGGACCGCTATTTTCTTCTGGAAATTGAGCTCTATACAGGCCGCCACCACCAGATCCGCTGCCAGCTCTCCCATATGGGCTGCCCCATAAAAGGAGACCTCAAGTACGGTGCAAAGCGTTCAAACCCAGACGGAGGAATAAGCCTTCTTGCACGTCATATACAGTTCATCCACCCCGTCAAGAAGACTGAGGTGGATGTAACGGCTCCCGTTCCGGAAACTTGGAAAGGAATAGAGGGGTAAGCAGTCCCGGCGGCCGGGTTTCATTTTAGTTTTTCACGGTATTTCTTCCGTATCCTGGCACACCAGATGCTTGGTGATTCTCCCATCACGCTTTTGAAATTGTTCAGAAACGATGACTCGTTCCTGAACCCCGAAAGTTCTGCCAAATCAATCACCCGCAGGCTCATATTGGCCCTGAACAGCTCCATAGCATACATGACACGGTAATAGTTTACGTATGCCCTGAAGTTCTTTCCGGAAAAACGATTTATGGTTTTACTCAGGTAGGAACGGTTTGTATACAAAGAATTGGCCAGATCCTGGAGCCGGTATCCAATAACCAGAAATGGCCTTCGTTCCACCATATACCTGCAACACCTGTCATAAAGGAATTGATCGGTCGCTGTAAAGTCATTGTCGGAATCTGACGGGAGGATGTCTTCCACGTCCGGCCTGACCACATTCAAGGCCCTTATCTCGGCTTCCTTTCTGTACAGCCGCACCCCAAGGTATATAACCACGGCTACAACAAGTACAGAAAATGAAGCCAGAACAATAACAAGATAGTTCATTGGCGTTCACTTCAGACAGGCTGGCCGCCGGGAGCAAACCCCTATATGTCAATGAGCTGTTATTTCTTTATTGTATCGAATCCTTTTCCATATACGCCGTTGACGGAACTGACGGAAAGGAAAGCATGAGAGTCTATCTGCCTTATGTAGCGCAGAAGAAGGTTAAGGTCTGTCTTTCTGGTAAGCACCATAAGTACTTTGGTATCCTGCTTGGTGTACCAGCCCTTGCCGTCAAGGACGGTTACGCCGCGGTGGAGATCCTGGGTTATGGAATCTGCAATCTGCTCATAATTCTTGGACAGGATGAACAGCTGGACACTCTGCTGGGAGCCGGAAATGTACATATCCAGCACATAACTGTTTACCGTCACCAGGATAAGGCCGTAAAGTATCGTTGTTATTTTCTCTGCAAACGGCATCTTGAACATCACGGGGCTACCTTCCGCCTCAAGCACAGCAAAGCCGGTTTCAGGATCCAGCTGGGTAACAAAGGAAGGGACCAGAAGGGATGAGCCGATGATAATGAAATCCAGGAACAGGATTACCTTGCCGGGAGATACATTGTGGTACCTTGTCCAGATGAGCGCAATTATGTCCGTACCTCCTGTGGAGCCGCCGTTTGAAATGCTCATTCCTATGCCGATACCGGCAAGGACACCGCCCATAAGCACGCTGAGGAGTTTGCCGTTATCTATGGCAAGAGTCTTGATGATGGTTGCAGGGATGAAACCGGGCAGGAACCTCAGCGCTATTGAGGCAAGGATAATGGCATAGATGGTCTTGGCGCCAAATCCCATTCCCAGAACCAGCATAGCCGCAATGATAAGGATGGCATTGAGGACAAAATAGGTATAACCCATTTGGATGGCACCGTGAGTAGCATACTGGACCATTGAACTTATACCGGAGACTCCCCCGCCGATAAGGTTGTTGGGAATAAGGAATAAGGACCACGCAGTAGTGTAGATAAGGATGCCAAAGGTAACCATTATCCACTCCTTGACCTGGGTGAATACTGTTTGTTTGAGAACGGGCATAACTCTATTTTTTCTTCTTTACGATTCCTGTTTTCATTTGGTCGAATCCCTCTCCGTAAACATTGTTTGCGGGAACAACCGTCACAAACGCCTTGGGATCTATATCCTTGACGGCCTTTACCAATATGGGGAGTTCTGTTTTTCGCAGCATCACCATAAGAACCCTGCGGTCTTCGCGGGTGTACCAGCCTATTGCCTTGAGGGCTGTCACTCCCCTCTCCATGTCCTTGTTGATGTAGTTTCCTATCTTCTCATACTCATTGGAGAAGATTATGACCTGCACCGTGGAGTCCTTGCCAAGCATTATCAGATCCAGTACATAAGCACACACACCCATGGTGATATAGCCGTACACCACATCCGTAAAACAGTGCCCCGGGACAAAGATAAGGAGGGTGATTACCACGAAATCGGCGAAGAGATAAAATCTGCCGATAGTAATGGGCCAGAACTTGTTCACTATGAGCGCCAGGATATCCGTTCCGCCTGTGGAGCCGCCCCTGAGGATGATGAGTGCAAGCCCCACCGCCTCGAGAAGACCACCTATGATTGGCACCAGGATACCGTCTCCAACATATAGCGGCTGGCCTTCCACAGACCAGAGGAAGCGCATGCTTTCATCTCCAAGCAAACGGAAAAGAGCCGTAGACAGCAGTATGGCATATATGGTCTTTATGCCAAAACTCTGCCCCAGGATAATCCATGCCAAAATAAGCAGGAGAACGTTTATCCCGAAATACCAGATGTCCACGGAAATACCTGTAACCATGGCCAGAAGGGCCGATGCGCCGGTAAGACCTCCGTCAATCATATTGTTGGGGAGAAGGAAACTCTGCCAGGCCATCACAAACAGCACAACGCCTATTGTGATGACAATGTAATCAAAGATTCCAATCAATATCTTTTTCTTTGTGTCCATCCCCCTGATTACTTTTTAAGTACCACGTTTACAATTCTGCCGGGAACCACGATAACCTTTGCGACAACCATGTCTCCCACATACTTTGGAGTGCTCTCATGGCCCCTGACCAGGGCCTCAACCTCTGCGGGAGTGGCCGATGCAGGAGCGTCTATGAAGAACCTTGTCTTGCCGTTGAAGGAAACTGGATACTTCACGGAAGAATCTGCGGCAAGGGTTTCATCATACTCCGGGAAGGATGCATACACAACGGAAGTCTCATGCCCGAGCTGATGCCAGAGTTCCTCTGCGATATGCGGCGCAAACGGGCTCAGGACAACGGTGAGAGGCTCCAGGATGGCCCTCTTGGAACAGTTTCCAAGTTCATTGAGGGCTATCATAAAGGCCGATATAGTGGTATTGTATGAGAAATTCTCAATGTCTT
>CACXNH010000070.1 GCA_902768955.1 uncultured Bacteroidia bacterium
GGTGATGGTGTCGTTTAAGTTTCGGACGGCCATAACCCTACATCTCAAGGGGACAACCGTTAAGGGGTGGAAAATAAACACATAGTTTTGCACTTGATCACTGATTCCCCCAAAAATGTCCCCAAAATGCCCCAAAAAGCCTTTTTTTGTGGTGATTTTTGCCACTCAAAAAGGCTTCTTTCGAAGGTTAAACGATTGAAAATCAATCTTTTATTTTGCGGAGAGACCGAGATTCGAACTCGGGATACGCTTTTGGCGTATACACGCTTTCCAGGCGTGCCTCTTAAGCCACTCGAGCATCTCTCCAGACTTAAGTCCCCGAAAACGGGACTGCAAAGATAGTCATTTTTTGAAAGAACGCAAAAAAAAGTGCTATATTTGCGGATATGAAAAACGTAGGGAAAATAATTCTGGCAGTAGCATTTGCGCTGTTTTCCCTGTCCTTAAGGGCTCAGCAGCAGGAAGTTCTCTCCTTTACACGTATAGAAAGAAACCCCAGGGCAGCGGGTCTGGCAGGCGCCGGAGCGGCCTCTGTGGGCAGTACGGCGTATGCTTCGTTCGTGAACTCGGCCACAATTCCGTTCAGTAACTCCACCGCCGATTTCGCGGCCGGGTATCAGTTCTGGGCCCCGTCCCTTGGCGCGGCTCATGCCATTAATCTGGCGGGAGCGTACAAGATGGGTATTATCGGCCTGTCCCTTGGCGGCGTCTACCATATGGAACAGAAGGATTTTGACGGATTCAGACCTTCTGAGTTTCAGATAAACCTTGGCGCTGGCGTTAAGGTCCTTTCATGGCTGGGCCTGGGCCTTAATATCAGATACGCACGGGAAAACGTGTTCCAGGGGTATTCCCAGGGTGGTTTTGGCGTGGATGCTATGGCGCTGTTTGTTCCAGTTAAGGGCCTCACGGTTACAGCCGGGGCGGCAAATATCGGCAGCAGTGTAAAGTCAAATGCCGGCAGCAGTTATCCCCAGCCCACCTCAATTGTGGCCGCCGCGGCTTATAACCTGGAGGTTGGTTCAATGCATTTCCTGGAATTTATGCTTGACGAGAACTTCTACATCCATAGCCGCACAAATGCCGTGTCGGTTGGTGTGGAATACTCCTATGCCCGCATTGCTTTTGCCCGCGTGGGTTACCGCATTGCCTCTGAGAACGCCGTCTACCCGTCCCACCTCAGCCTTGGCCTTGGGGCACAATTCAAAGGTTTCCGGCTGGACGTGAGTTACATCACACTGTCGGAAGTCATAGGGAATAGCGTTGCTGTAGGGCTTGGTTACCGGTTTTAAGCAGGGCGGGTTTGGAGCGAAGCGACGCAGGGGGTTTGGGGGATTAGTCCCCCAATGAGTCGGAGACATCAGGATAGTTGTCTGCAAGACAACCATCCATCAGGGCCTCAATGGCGGGTTTGTCAAGATTCTGGCCGATAAACACAATCTTCTGCATCCTGTCTCCGTACTGCGGGTCCCAGTCGGCCCGGAGTTTCCGGTCACGGGACATCATCTCCTGGAGCTCGTCCTCCGGCATTGTGGCAAACCACAGGCCGCAGTCACGCACAGTCTTCTGCTTTCCGGCCTGCTCAAAGAGGTAGCACTTGTCAATGTCCTTTGAGAAGTAGCAGAGGCCCTTTGCGCGGATGATGTTCTTTGGCCATTTTGTGGCTACCATATGGTCGAACTTATTTAGGTCCAGCGCCGGGCGGCGGGTGTAGACGTAGGTGTCGATGCCATACTCCAGGGCTTCTCCTTCTGCTTCTTCCTCCTCATCCTCTCCCTCGATGGCGGCAATCCATGCGGCCGATGTAGCAACCTCGTCAAAGTTGAACATGCCCGTGTAGATTAATTCGTCAAGGTCCACGTCTCCGTAGTTGCACTCCAGCACCTTTGCGCCGGGGTTGATGCTCTTCACAATGCCCTTGAGTTTACCCATTTCACTGGCCGATATTTCATCGGCCTTGTTGAGGAGCACTATGTTGCAGAACTCAATCTGCTCAATCACAAGACGCTCAAGGTCGTCTTCCCCGATGTCTTCCTTCTGGAGGGCGCCGCCGCTTTCAAACTCATCCCTCATACGGAGGGCGTCAACCACCGTTGCGATGCAGTCTACATACGGGATGCCGTTCTTAATGAACTGCGGCCCCAGGGCGGGTGCCGTGGAGATGGTCTGGGCTATGGGCGCGGGCTCGCAGATGCCGCTGGCCTCAATCACTATGTAGTCGAACTTTCGGGTTGCTATTAGGTCTCCAAGCTGGGCTACAAGGTCCATCTTGAGGGTGCAGCAGATGCAGCCGTTCTGGAGGGCCACAAGGGAATCGTCCGTTGAGCCCACTACGCCGCCCTTTTCAATGAGACTGGCGTCAATATTTACCTCGCCGATGTCATTCACTATGACGGCGAACTTAATGCCTTTTTTATTTGAAAGTATGCGGTTGAGGAGGGTTGTCTTGCCGCTTCCAAGGTATCCGGTGAGAAGAAGCACCGGCACTTGCTGAGTTTCAATTTTCAGTTCCATAGTGCAAAGATAGTCATTTTGTGCCGATATTGTTACCCTCCTTTGTGCCGCCCTTGTTGCGCCTGGTGGTTATCTTGTTGATTATCAGTTGTTTACGAGAATCTGCTTGTGCGCTGAGCACAACCATATTTGCGTAAGTCATTGATTATAAGCCGATTGTCCGCCAGAGCCGATGTGTGGTGGGTTGATCTGTCTCTCCACCTGCGACGATTTGAGCGCGGACTTGCAACGGAACAACTAGTCACCAGCGACGGGAGCATACAAATAATAGACGGACCTTGCATCACTGCAGGGTCCGTCCTCTCTAACCTAAAAACTTAACCTATTAAAAAAACTATTCAGTTGAATTTACTGCGAAATCTGTGCCAGCGGCCTCTTTTTCCCGCTCAATTTTGTTAAGTTCGTCATCGGGAACGATTTTTATGATTCTGACGTCATTAATGGGCCTGTCATAGCGGTCTCTTTTGACAGATGCAATCTTGTCAATGACGTTGAGCCCGGCCACGGTTTCACCAAAAACCGTGTATTCTCCGTCAAGGTGGACACAGTTGTCGGGGTCCTGGACAATGTAGAACTGGGAGCCGGAAGACTCCTTGAATGGATTGGCCACGTCTCCGCGGCGGGCTGCTGCAAGGGCTCCTTTCTTATGCCGATGCAGGGGATTGCCGTCCGCGTCCCTCATCTCTGCTGGAATAGTGTAGCCGGGACCGCCCATGCCGTACATCTCCACCTTGGAAGTGTCACGGGTGTAGGGGTCTCCGGCCTGGATCATGAAGCCGTTTATGACGCGGTGGAAAAGGAGGCTGTCGTAGTAGCCGGCAATGGCCAGTTTTGAGAAATTGGCTTTGTGACGGGGTGTGTCCTTGTACAGACGCACCTTTATGGTTCCCATATTGGTAACAATGGCAAAGACGGGCTCTGCCGGTAGGGTCTTGGCAACTGCGGCTGCGGCAAGGGTGTCCGGGAAATCATCGGCCTCAATGGCCTCAGGGGCGCTTCCGCGCTGTTTGCATCCGGCAATGGCTACGGCCACGAGGGCTGCTATAAGGGCTAACTTCTTCATAAGCTTCTTTTAACTTTTATGCAAAAATAGTTAAATTTGTGCTCAATATGGCAAATCCCTTGAAACAATTGGCGGGCGAAACCGCAATTTACGGCCTCAGTTCCATTCTGGCCAGGATACTCAACTTCCTTTTTGTCCCTCTGTACACGCGTATGCTCACCCAGGCGCAGTACGGGGTGGTGACGGAGTTTATGGCGTATATCGGCATACTTCAGGTTATCCTGGTACTGGGCCTTGAGACGGGCTGCTTCCGCTTTGCCAACAAGGAGGGTGAGGATCCCCGCAAGGTATATTCCGGGGCGCTTCTTGCCGTAACGGGCCTTAATTTTGCTTTCCTGGCGTGTATGGTGGCGTTCAGTGAGCCTATATCGGCAGCGCTGGGGTATGAAGGATACCGCGTCCTGATCATCTATGTTGCCGGCATCCTTTTCTGCGACAACATTACCGCCATCCTCTTTGCAAAACTGAGGCAGGAGCACAAGGCCGTGAAGTTTGCAGTTATTAAAACCGTAAAAATCCTTACGGAAACGGCTGCAAACCTGATCCTTTTCTTCTGGTACCCGGCCCATGCCTTCATTGGAGGCATGCTGTCTCCTGCACCGGATTTCACATACCCCATATTTGCCATCCTTGTCAGTTGCGTTCTTTGCCTGGTGCTGTTCATCCCGGACATCCTTCGCCTGAAACTGGTGTGGGACGCTCCTGTTGTAAGGCGTATGCTGCTATACTCCCTGCCGCTTATGATTGCGGCACTTCCCGGAGTTGCCAACGACCTTGTAGACAGAGTCCTCTTCCGCTATTTTGACACATCCTCCGAGGCCTGGCGCGCATCCCTTGGCATATACCAGGCAGCGGTGAAACTTGCCGTCATAATGAACCTGTTCATCCAGATGTTCCGTTATGCGGCGGAGCCTTTCTTCTTCCAGCGGGCCGGGGACAAAGGCTCCAAGGAACTCTACGCCGTTGTGATGGAGTATTTCACCGCCTTCTGCGGGCTGGTGTTTGTGGGAGTAATCGCATACATAGACATCATCTCACTGCTTCTTGGCCGTGATTTCCGCGTGGGAATAGGGATAGTTCCCGTGATGCTCCTAAGTTATATGCTCCTTGGGATGCTATTCAACGTGTCCATGTGGTACAAACTCTCCGGCCGTACCAATATGGCGGTGTGGATTACCCTCACAGGTCTCATTGTCACCACCGTCGTGAACATAGTGTTTATGCCCCGGTTCTCTTACTGGGCATCGGCCTTTGCGCATCTTTCAAGTTACCTTGTGATGTTTGTCCTAAGCGCCTTCCTGGGGCAGAAGTATTACCCCATTCCGTACAAGTGGGGCAGGCTTGTGATGTTCTTCCTTCTTATGGGCGTGGCTTACGCCGGAATGTTCTTTGTGGCCGATATCCCCTCCATGTGGGCCCGCCTTGCCATTAACACCGTCATCACCGTGGCCTATGCAGGTGCGGCGTGGATGCTTCTCCGCCGGAGGCCGGTGGCTGCGGCATAGGCTCTCATCCGTGTTTGCAT
The DNA here is from genome assembly GCA_902768955.1 of uncultured Bacteroidia bacterium. Taxonomy (GTDB): domain Bacteria; phylum Bacteroidota; class Bacteroidia; order Bacteroidales; family UBA932; genus Cryptobacteroides. Next base: position 5,103 of record CACXNH010000070.1, read on the forward strand.
CTAAAACACGTATAAGGCCGATTTTACTGCCAACACGGCAATGAAATCGGCCCAAAACGCCAAAAACGCTGCCGTGTCTGCACCAAAAACCTCAATAGGTGCAATCTGAGTGCAAACACGGCAAGCAATCAACTACCAGCCCCATGTGGCTTTCGCAGCCTCAAGGTATTCCGCAAGCGCCACGGAGTCACGGGCGGGCTGGCGGTCAAAGCCGATTAGGCCCTTGTAATCCAGGCAGTAGTTCACGCCCATGACGTCAAGAATCTCAAAAGTATGGTCCAGGGCGGTGCAGAAACGGGTATAGTCCTTTTTATCGGCATCACACCACTGGATCTCGGAGAGGGCGCACATACGTGGTAGGAGCATATATTCAAGGTGTTCCGTAGTGGTGATGTACTCTGTCCAGAGATTTGCCTGAACTCCAAGGATGTGGTCTTCGGCACCGGGTGCAAGGCCGTCGAAGGGCTCATATGCGTACACGTTCTCAAGGGGAAGATATCCGCCGATGCACAGGGGCTCCTTGTCGCGCTCCTTGCTCTGGTAGTAGTCGAAGTACAGGAAAGTATGGGGCGTCATGATGGCGTCAAATCCCTTTGCAGCAGCCTTGATGCCTCCCTCTACGCCTCGCCAGGACATTACCGTGGCACCCTCGGACAGATTCCCTTCAAGGATTTCATCCCATCCTATGATGTGACGGCCTTTGGAATTCACAAGGGCCTGTACGCGCTCAGTCACGTAGTTCTGGAGTTGGTGTTTTGCGTCAGGACCCTTCTTGATGCCCAGCTTGCGCATTCTGGCGTTACATTTGGGGCATACGTCCCAGGGGAAGGTGGAATCTTCGGCATAAGGGTCAAAGCATTCGTCTCCTCCAATGTGGATATACTTTGAAGGGAAGATGTCCATAAGTTCAGAAAGTACATTGTCCAGGAAGGTGAATACCTCATCGTTTCCTGCGCAGAGTATGTCCTTGGCAATTCCCCAGCGTTCCCATACCTTGTAAGGACCGCCTGTGCAGCCAAGCTCAGGATATGCGGCAAGGGCTGCCACCATATGGCCGGGAAGGTCAACCTCGGGGATAACTTCGATGCCGCGGGCTGCGGCGTAATCAACAATCTCACGCATCTGTTCCTGCGTATAGTAGCCGCCGTAACGGATGCCGTCGGAAGATTCGTAGTCTTTGCCGATACATGTGCCGGCACGCCATGCGGCCACCTCCGTGAGGCGGGGATAGGCTTTTATTTCAGCCCTCCAGCCCTGGTCGTCGGTGAGGTGCCAGTGCAGGCGGTTGAGTTTATATGCAACCATCAAGTCAATGTAGCGCTTTGTCTCTTCAATTGACCAGAAGTGGCGGCTGCAGTCAAGGTGCATTCCGCGGTAGCCGAAGCGGGGTTCGTCGAAGATCTTGGCGCAGGGGAGAACCCAGGAAGCCTTGACTTTCTTTTTGCCGTAAATGGCGGCGGGGAGCATCTGCTTGATGGTCTCGCAGGCGTAGATGAAGCCGTTAAGGGCCGATGCCTCCACCTCTACATCGTCATTTTCAATATTGATGTAGTACTGCTCCGGACCGAGGTTGGGGTTGTACTTGAAGTCGAAGCCGTCGCCATCGGCCTTAGTTTTGACGCCGGTAGCGGTTTCAAGGGCCTGGACAAACCTGCCGATGGCCTCGCGGGAAGCCTTGTCAATGGAAGGGTCTATCTCTACGGCCGCACCCTTGACGCATACGGTGCCCTTCAGGAAGGTTACGTCGTTGGGCTGGGGGATTACGGAGAAGTTTTCCGGTTTTGGGCAGCATGAGGCAAACACTGCCAGGGCTGCGAAGAATAAGGTTAAACGTTTCATAGTGTGGTTAATAAAGAATAATTCCAAGTACGGCTCCGGAAAGGATAAGGTAGATGGGGTTCACTTTCCCCCAATACCCCGCCGCCAGGGCCCCGCCAAGGAGCACCCAGCTTTTCCAGTCCGGGAAGTTGTCGGCCACAATCTGGACACTGGGCGTAAATCCTGTCCAGGTGGTTTTGAGTATAAGGATGACCGCTGCGGCGCCAATTAGCCCCACCACGGCCGGTTTTACAAATGCCATTGTGCCGGCGTAGAGTGTGCTGGTGCGGAATTTCTCATAGAAGCGCACAATCAGCAGCATCAGTATGAACGACGGCAACATTATGGAGAGCGTTGCAGTGAGGGACCCGCAGATGCCAAGGAGATGGCTTCCCGTTGCGCCCTGCAGCACCTCATAGCCAACGTAGGTGGCGCTGTTTATGCCGATTGGCCCCGGTGTCATCTGGCTCACCGCCACAATGTCCGTGAACGCGCTCTCCGTAATCCATGCGTGCTCCACCACCACCTGGTTCTGGATGAGGGACAGCATTGCATACCCTCCGCCAAAGGTGAAGGCCCCTATCAGAAAGAACGTCCAGGCAAGCTGGCCAAAGAGTATGAGCACATCCATCGTCATTCTGAGCATTTTTCTGTCATTCTGAGCATTTTTCTGTCATTCTGAGCATCTCCTGTCATTCTGAGCTTTATTCTGTCATTCTGAGCGAAGCGAAGAATCTCTATCGGCCCTGAAATAAGTCACGCTGAACCCTATCACCATCACGCATATAATAATATATATGGGTGAGACGTTAAGGAATGCCACAAGTATAAGGGCCGATACAGCCAGAAGCCAGGCCCACCAGGTTTTGCAGGAGCGCTTTGCCATATTGATCATGGGAACGGCGATAAGTGAGATCACTACAGGCCTGATTCCCTTGAAAGCCCTTTCCACCCAGGGGGTGTCCTTGAAAGCGGTGAAGAACATTGCTATGGCAAGGATGATAATGAAAGAGGGGAGGATGCTGCCAAGGGTTGCGGCAAGACTTCCCTTGAAGCCGCGGAGCTTGTTTCCTGCAAATATTGAAATGTTAACGGCCATAACGCCGGGGGCGCTCTGGGACAGGGCTACAATGTCCGGGAGTTCGTCATCTGAGATCCATCCACGCTTTGAGAGTTCTGCCTGGATAAGCGGAATCATAGCGTACCCCCCGCCTATTGTAAAGGCGCCTATCTTTGCAAAAACGGTGAAGATTTGCCAGAGCGGGACTTTCTTTTCCATATCTTTACAAAGATAGTAAAAAAACTGATTTCCTCTTTCAATCCAGGTTTCCTCACTGTCATTCTGAGTTTTCCTTCTGTCATTCTGAGCGAAGCGAAGAATCTTAAAAAATTATTTAAAAAAATTTGTCAGTTCAAAAATAATTACTACCTTTGCAGTCCCGTTTGAAACGGGGATGATCTTTGACAATATTGAAAGACTAAAAGTACAAGCAAGCAACTTTTATTAACGAGCGTCAGTTTCTTTTATATGGAAACATAATGTCGGGGTACAAGCTTAGAATTTTATAAGAATATACAATGAAGAGTTTGATCCTGGCTCAGGATGAACGCTAGCGGCAGGCTTAACACATGCAAGTCGAGGGGCAGCGTGGAGTAGCAATACTTT
>CACXNH010000071.1 GCA_902768955.1 uncultured Bacteroidia bacterium
GTATATTTGCAAGGATAATGAGGTGAATATGATTAAGATAATTCAAACGGATATACCGGGAGTGGTGATAGTAGAACCAAAGGTGTTCGGTGATTCACGCGGATACTTCTTTGAATCATGGTCCCAAAAGGATTTTAATGCCCAGGTGCGTCCGGTCCATTTTGTCCAGGACAATGAGAGCCGTAGTTCCTACGGCGTTGTGAGGGGGCTCCACTACCAGAGGGGGTTCTATTCACAGAGCAAGCTTGTGAGGGTTGTGAGCGGCCGTGTGCTGGATGTTGTTGTGGATATTCGTGTGGGGTCCAAGTGGTTTGGAAAACATGTGTCCTGTGAATTGTCATCAGACAATCACCGGCAGTTATTTGTGCCCCGCGGCTTTGCCCACGGCTTTGCCGTACTTAGCCCTGAGGCCGTTTTCCAGTATAAGTGTGACAACCCATACGCCCCGGACCAGGAAGGCGCCATTGCATGGAATGACCCCGCCCTTGGCATAGACTGGGGTATCCCGGGAAGCGATGTTATACTCTCTCCCAAAGACGGTAATAATCCTCTTCTTTCTGAAGCCACAGACCTTTTTGACTATTCCGTAGACTATTACACAAAATGAAGGTACTTGTAACAGGAGGCTGCGGCCAACTTGGAATGAGTCTAAGGAGATCCTTCGCTGCCGCTCAGGATGACAGACCCTCCTCTCAGGATGACAGACCCTCCTCTCAGGATGACAGACATTCCGCTCAGGATGATAATGTCATTCTGAACGAAGTGAAGAATCTGACCGCAGTGTTCTCAGATGTAATTGAGGCTCCGGATACTACATATCTTGATATTACGGACCTTCAGGCCGTTCGTGAACTTGTGGCAAAGGAAAATGTGGAGGCCATAATAAACTGTGCGGCATACACTAACGTGGAGGCTGCAGAGGACAATTATGACCTTGCAGAACGCCTCAACGCAAAGGCCGTGGAAAACCTTGCCGTTGCAATGAGGGAGGCGGGTGGTCTGCTTGTTCACATCTCCACTGATTATGTCTTTGGGAAAGAGCCCTACAACACTCCCTGCAAGGAGGATCAAAAAGGCACTCCCACGGGTGTATATGGCCTGACAAAACTCCACGGGGAGGAGGCAATCCTTCACTCCGGCGTCCGTCATGTCATAATACGTACCGCGTGGCTTTACAGTGAATACTGCAAGAACTTCGTGAAAACCATGCTGCAGCTCACCGCCACAAAACCTTCCCTCAAGGTTGTCTTTGACCAGGTTGGAACCCCGACATACGCCGGTGACCTTGCTGCAGCCATTATGACTATTCTTGGATCCTTCGCTGCCGCTCAGGATGACAGCCCCTCCGCTCAGGATGACAGACCCTCCTCTCAGGATGACAGACCCTCCGCTCATGATGACAGACCCTCCGCTCAGGATGAAGTATGTCATTCTGAACGAAGTGAAGAATCTCACTGCGGTATATTCAATTACAGCAATGAGGGCGTGTGCTCCTGGTATGACTTTGCAAAAGCCATAGCAGAGTATTCAGGCCATGCTTCCTGTGACATCCGGCCGTGTCACTCCGGAGAGTTCCCGTCAAAGGTCCTGAGGCCGGCATATTCAGTTCTGGACAAGACAAAGATCAAGGAAACATTCGGCCTCAGAATCCCTTATTGGGTAGATTCCCTGAAGGAGTGCCTCTCTAAAATGCTGTAGCAAGCGCCTCCTTTTCAAGCCGCCAGCCATCTGTGCATTCCAGTCCTGTTCCGATGGGCTTCAAGATTATAGGGTACAGGGAGTTTCGCTCTGTGCCGTGGTCTTCATTTATATGGAATCTGTACACCAGTGACTCTCCCGGCCGGGTGTGGCATGAAGAGGAATGATAGTCGGCCTTAACCTCAATATATGAGTTGGCAAGGGCACCTGGGCCATTCTCAAGAAGGTAGAGGGACACAGTTCCGCTTATGCCGTCAAGGGTGTCGTGGTTGAGGTTATAGACATCCTGTCCGGTTTTGAAATACCCCTCAGTGAAAATCTGCGTCCAGGATTCCACGCGGCTGTTTCCAAACAGGAGAACGGCCGACGGCGCGTTCCCAACCTGCACGGAAGTGACGCGGATGGAGACGTCCTCGTTGAGGGAGCGACGGTCTATCCTCAGGTCTACCCTTGTGAGGAGCCTTTCCAGCTTAACCTCTATCATTGCATCATTCCCGGCTACGGCATCCTCCAGGAACGCGGCCATGGGTATACCCTGGGAGAATTCATCCGGGTATGCCATGTGGTAGCGGTAGGAGAGGGCCTCCTCAATGGTCCTGAAGTTCAGTTCATACCCAAGGTTTGCCGCGGCAAGGATAATGTATGGGGATTCTTTGAGAAGGCGGGCCGACACCCTCATGGCTTCTTGGGAAAACTCCCTGCGCGGCACGTAGGCCTTTTTCTCCAGAAAGCCGAAGCTGTTGTAAACAAAGAGGTTATAGTCCGTGATGAGGGACTCCTCAGGGTCGCTTGAACGCGTGTGAAGCGCCGGTGCGAGGAGGGTTATAGAAACCTCGCGGGAAGGCTCCTCAACACGCGTACATGCGGCCACAAGCAAAATTATTAACCATCCAGCCCTTCTTCCCATCAGTATATCTCCTCTTTCCCTTCCCTGATGTTCCAGGGAAGAGTCTCAGTTTCAAGTGTTACCATTGCCCCGCTGGCAGGGATGTCCGGGTCAGGAGTCCCTATCCTCCTGAGGGTGATGTCCAGTCTCATTGTCTCTCCGGCCCTTAGCCGTGGCAGTTCTATCGGATAGTAGCAGTGGCTTTCTCCGACAAATCCGTCCAGGACTATCCTTGTCACCGGCCTTCCCAGGGCCGATGTGTCCACATTGTTTTCGTAGCACCAGAATTCCCTCACCTGATTTACCCTCTGTCTCCAGATAACGCCAAGACCTTTCTGGAGCAGCATCTGCGGCTGGGGGAACGACATTACAGTCGCGCTGTCCAGCCAGCCCTGGTTTACCGTAGACAGAGGAATCTCCTGTCCGGGGCCGAAGGGCCGTGCCTCCACGCCCGCATATTGCATATATATGAGTTTGTTGTCAAATCCATACCCCGTGTAGGGAGTGTCGGAGAAATCGCAGGCAATGCTCCCGAGGACTACCCGCGCGAGTGAAGTCCTCATCTTAAGGTCTGCAACGCGTGAGACACCGTCTACAACCAAGCCTTCTCCTGCCAAGAGCGGCTTCTCAGGAGAGTCTTCCCTAAGGGAGAAGCGGTATTTGCAGAGATCTGCGTAGGTGCGGATATCGGCCCAGGTCATTGCATCAGTTGAACCTACGGATAAAGCCACCACGTGCTTTGGCCCCACGGATGACATTGCCCACAGGTGGTCCCCTGCTTTCTGGCGCTGGTATGAGTCCAGATTCCGAGGTGGCAGTGTGTCAAAGAAAAAGACATCTATATATTCTCCGGCGGATCTTCCTATGGCCCGGGAGGGAAGGGTGGTACAGGAAAAAAAGGCCGGATACTGCAAGAGTGCAGCTAATAGGGCCGCAGACGGGCGGCGTGCAAATAGATATCTGATAACGGTAAATAGGAAAGACATCCGGCCTGTATGTTTTGCATTTTTCATTTATATCAAAGCAAAAGTCCGGTAGCAAAACTATTCACAGAAACCGCCTAATCCAAGCATCACAAGAAAAAAAACGTTGTTTTACGTGATTATTTGCAAAGTTTTTACGTTTTTATGGTTTGGTCCCAAAGAAAAATAATGTTTTTGGGGTAAAAAAAGCCGGCCCTTCAAGGGGGCCGGCTCAATCCGTAAGGGAGAATTAACCTCCGAAGTTGTCAAACAGGATGCTCTCGGGGGCAACTCCAAGGCTGTCCAACAGGTCACATACGCACTTTGTCATCATGGGCGGACCGCACATGAAGTACTTGATGTCCTCCGGGGCCTCGTGGTCCTTGAGGTAGGTTTCGTTCATCACATTGTGAACAAAACCGGCGGTGTACTTCACGCCTGCAGCGTCTGCTGCGGGATCCGGACGGTCAAGGGCAAGATGGAAGTGGAAGTTGGGGAAATCTTTCTCTATCTCTGCGAAATCTTCCAGGTAGAAGGCTTCCACAAGGGCGCGGGCGCCATAGAAGAAGTGAACTTCCTTCTTGGTCTTAAGGGTCTTGAAAAGGTGCATGATGTGGCTGCGGAGAGGTGCCATGCCGGCGCCGCCGCCAACAAATACGTATTCCTGTGAATCCGGGTCATCCTTAGGAAGGAGGAACTCTCCGTAAGGGCCGCTGATCCAAACTTTGTCGCCGGGCTTACGTGAGAACACGTAAGTGGAGGCTATTCCCGGAGGAACGCCGGGGACAAACTTGAATACGCCCTTGGGCTGAGTCCTGTCAAACGGAGGTGTGGCAATACGCACGTTCAGTTTTATAAGATCCTTTTCTGCGGGATAGCTGGCCATGGAGTATGCCCTGATGGTGGGAACGGTGTTCTTGAACTTCAGGGAAGTGATGCCGTACTTCTCCCAGTCTCCCTTGTAGATATCGGCAACGCCCATATCGGCGAAATCTGCCTCATACTCGGGGATGTCAATCTGGATGTACTCACCGGACTTGAAGTCAATATGCTCTCCTTCGGGGAGTTTGACGGTGAATTCCTTGATGAAGGTTGCAACGTTGTCGTTGGAAATAACCTCGCATTCAAGTTTCTTGACAGAGAGGGCGCTTTCCGGAACGGCAATCTGGATATTATCCTTAACCTTCACCTGGCAGCCAAGACGCCAGCCTTCCTTGATCTGCTTGCGGGAGAAGAAGCCCGTTTCAGTAGGGAGGATGGTTCCGCCGCCTTCCAGCACCTGAAGCTTGCACTGGCCGCAGTTGGCCTTGCCGCCGCAGGCTGAAGGAAGGAAGATTCCGTGATCTGCCAGAGTATGCATGACATCACCTCCGGGGGTAACCTCAAGTTCCTTGGTGCCGTTATTGATGTTAATCTTAACGGTACCGGAAGGTGTGAGGGCGGTCTTGATCCAGAGAAGGAGCGCAACCAGAATGAGGGTCACAACTACGATGACTCCTATTGAAGCAATTATAGTATTTGTCATAGTGCGGTCCTCCTAAAGTGATATACCCATGAAGGTCATGAAGGCTATGCCCATAAGACCGACGGTGATGAATGTGATGCCAAGGCCCTTGAGGGCTGCGGGGACGTTGGAGTAACTCATCTTCTCACGGATGGCTGCCAGGGACACGATTGCAAGGAACCAGCCAAGGCCTGAGCCAAGTGAGTAGACGGTTGCCTCTCCAATGTTAAGGAAGTCTTTCTGCTGCATGAAGAGTGATCCGCCAAGGATGGCGCAGTTCACTGCGATAAGTGGCAGGAAGATACCAAGGGAGGAGTAGAGCTCCGGTGAGAATTTCTCAACCACCATTTCTACAACCTGCACGATAGCGGCGATGACGGCTATGAAGATGATGAAACTGAGGAAGCTCAGGTCTACATCCGGAAGGCCGCACCACTTGAGGGCTCCTGGCTGGAGCACATAGGTGTTGAGGAGATAGTTGATAGGGAGAGTCACAAGAAGCACGAAGATAACAGCAAGGCCAAGGCCTGCGGCTGTCTTGACGTTTTTCGATACTGCCAGGAAAGAGCACATTCCCAGGAAGTAAGCGAAAATCATGTTGTCCACAAAGATGGACTTTACAAATAAGCTAAGGTATTCCATAGGTCAGTACTTTTATTATTCCTGGAGGTCTTTCTGGATTGAGCGCTGCACCCACACGATGCATCCAAGGAGGATGAGGGCGAATGGAGGCAGGATAACCAGGTTGTTGGGAACGTAGCCAAAGCGGTTCAGGATGTCCACTCCAAAGAGGGTTCCACTTCCAAGAAGCTCGCGGAAGAAGGCTACGATGATAAGGATAAGGCCGTAACCGGCGCCGTTTGCAATACCGTCAAGGAAGCTGGGCCAGGGCTTGTTGCCAAGGGCGAAGGCCTCAATGCGGCCCATCACAATACAGTTGGTAATGATAAGGCCGATATAGACGGAAAGCTGCTTGTCAATGGCGTAGGTGGCTTCGAAGCTCTTGAGGATCTGGTCTACCAGAATCACCATCATGGCCACCACAACCAGCTGTACGATGATACGTACGCGGCCGGGGATGGTCTTTCTGAGCAGTGACAGGATAAGGCTGGAAATGCCGCAGACAACTATTACGGAAAGGGCCATGACCAGGGCGCCCTTCAGGGTGACGGTGACCGCCAAGGAAGAGCAGATACCCAGCACCAGTACGGTAATGGGATTACCCTTGAAAATAGGGTTCAGAATGGTTTCTTTAAGTTTTGCGTCCATCTCTTATTCCTCCACTTCATTATGGTGTTCACAGTTTCCTTCGCAGGGTTCATCCTGGGATTCACCGCCGCAGCAGGGTTTGTTGCAGGCGGGCTCTGACCCCAGGAAGTACTTGGCATATGCTGCCAGCCATGTGTCAATTGCGGCGTCAAGGCCCTGTGAGGTCATGGTGGCGCCGGTAATTGCGTCAATCTTGTTGTCAACTACGGACTTTCCTTCAGCATCCCTGGGAGCGCCGCCCTTCACGATGTCAAACACATTAGACTCTGCGAAGAAGGCCTTCTCTCCTACGAATTCTGCCTGGAAGGAAGGGTCGTCCTTGATCTTGGCGCCAAGGCCGGCGGTCTCTGACTCATGGTCAAAATATGCTCCGCCGATTGTGAGGTCTGAGTTGAAGGAGATGTATCCCCAGATGGGACCCCACAGGCCTGCTCCGTAGATGGGAACCACAGTGCGGCCGTTCTTGAAGATGAAGACGGGGATCTCCGGCTCTCCGGTTTTGTTGGCGCCGCCTTTGATATTATAGTTCTGACGCTTGAGATCCTTGGGGCCGTAAACGGTAATTCCTTCAAGCTCACGGACTTTTTCGCCGTCAAGGTTGATGATGAATGCTTCCTCTACCTCCTCAGCGTATTTGTCCAGCTTTGCGCTATTGTCAAGACGGTCAAGTTCCGCTTTGGTGCCGTAGCCTGCGCTGGTGAGCATCTGGGAAATGGTCTCTGCCTTTTCATTGGCGTCCTGTTTTGCCTTGAGGCTCTGGGATACGAAGGCGAGGATAGCTGCTACTACCACTACTATTACGGTGGTGTAGACTACAGTGTATACGTTGTTATTTGTATTCATATCACTCTCCTCCTATGCTTTAGCTTTGATTCTGCGGTTTGTGTGAGCGCTTACCACGCAGTGGTCAATGATGGGAGCCATGGTGTTCATGAACAGGATGGCCAGCATCATGCCCTCCATGTAGCCGGGGTTCCACAGACGGACCACAACGGCAAGGGCGCCTACCAGGAAACCGTAAATCCATTTGCCAACCTCAGTCTGGGCTGCGGTGACCGGATCTGTTGCCATGAATACTGAGCCGAAGAGGAAGCCGCCCATAACCAGCTGGTAGTAGCAGGGAAGGGTGGTTGCTCCTCCAATCTGACCAAGCCAGCCAACCAGGAGGCCGCCGGCAATGGAGCTTACCATGATCTTCCAGGAAGCAACGCCAGTCCATACCAGGATGAATGCTCCTAAAAGGATTGCTACCACGGAAGTCTCACCGGTGGAACCGGGGATGAAGCCCCAGAACATATCCATGAAGGAATACTGGGAACTCAGAGCCTCTACGCCTCCGTCATGTGCGATTGCAAGGGGAGTGGCGGCCGATATTGCATCCACGTCCTTGAGGGCGTGGACCCAGGTCTTGGATACCCACACGCTTGATCCGGACATGCTTGAAGGATATGAGAAGAACAGGAATGCGCGGGCTACAAGGGCCGGATTCCAGATATTCATGCCGGTGCCGCCGAATACCTCCTTCACGAATATGACGGAGAAGGCAACGGCAAGTGCCAGCATCCAGAGCGGAACGTCCACGGGAACGATGAGCGGAATGAGGAAACCGGTTACCAGGTATCCCTCGTTCACTTCTTCATCCCTGATCTGGGCCGATGCGAACTCAATGCCAAGGCCTACCGCATAGGATACTACAAACAGGGGAAGCATCCTGAGGAGACCGTACCAGAACATGTGGAACCAGCCCCAGTCAAGGCTATAGAGCGTGGAGGTCTGGAGACCTACGTTGTACATGCCGAAAAGGGCTGCGGGAACAAGGGCGATGACCACCATGATCATCACGCGCTTAAGGTCTATGCCGTCTCTCACGTGGGCACCCTTGAAGGTTACTGTGCCGGGAACGCGGAGGAAGGTGTCGAAAGCGTCGATGGAAGAGTGAAGCCAGTACAGCTTGCCGCCTTTTTCAAAAAGGCCAGGTTTATTCTGATCTGCCATAGCTTATGCCATTTCTTTGATCATGAGGTCTATACCCTTGCGGATAATGGCCTGGATCTCGTTCTTGGAAGGGTCTACATAGTCGCACAGGGCAAGGTCTTCGGGCAGGACCTCGTAGATACCGAACTGCTCCATCTTCTCGATGTCTCCTGCAAGGCAGGCCTTGATAAGGTAGATGGGGAAGATGTCCATGGGGGTGACATCCTCAAAACACTTGGTCTCTACGAAGGCGCGGGGACCGCCGT
>CACXNH010000072.1 GCA_902768955.1 uncultured Bacteroidia bacterium
GACAATTTGGGCAAAGAAGCTTTAGATTCTCGATTCGATTGTCTGTGTTAATCCCATTAATATGATGAATCTCTAACGGAATTGGTTGCCCTTGCCATTCAGAAAGATGGCAGTCTTCGCAATAATTGATGCCAAGTGCAGACTTGTATCTTTCGCGAAGCCGCCATGAACACTTATATGAGGAATCTGAAACAAATATTTGATCATTGGAGATTATTCCTTTTGGATTAAATTTTAACCCGACATTCCATCCTTGCCCCGTAAAGTGCGAGGTGTCCAGATTGTGTTTCTTAATCAGATGACGAACAGTTTTGTAGTTCCCTCCGATAGGTCTTAATCCCAAATCTCTTAGCACTCCAGCTATTGACTTATTGTTGGCAACAGCCTTTTGCACGTCTTCCTGAGTATATTGACATTTCTTCTTCATGGCAAACACGAATTTAATAATTAATTTCGTGTATTACAAATAATTATTTCAAAGAGCTTCTCTAAGTCCCTCGTGTCTACCATTCCACCACCAAGGCAGGATGTGGGACTGCAAAGATAGTAAATAAAATGGAATTATCCATAGCGCTGGCCGTGTTGGCAGCCAGATGACTCAGAATTGGGTTTTTGGTGCAAACATGGCCGCGTTTTTCCGGGAAAAGGCCGATTTTGTTGCCGTGTCGGCAGTGAAAGTGGCCGTAGAAGGTGGTTTGGCTGCCAACACGGCAATCGGCCTAAATGGGCCTGGCGCGTAAGTGGGTGGCAGTCAGCGTATTGCGCAAAGTCGGGTGCACATACAGGTGCACCCCTGGACGGGGAAGTGATTGATAATCAGCGAGTTGTGCGCCAGCCGGCCGGCCAGCCCAACCCCCGAAACCCTACAGCTTTGCGGCAATCTTTCCCACTCTGGGGCTGGCGAGTTGCCTGTTGATGGCGTCCCACCAGCGGTCCGGCAGCACGGCGTGCCAGAACACGATGGAGGAAGCGCCGAGTCCCGGGCGGTAGCGCGTGCGGGGGTGGCGGGTAAGGACGGCGCGCACAATACACCGCGTGACCACGGACGGGGCCGACAGTACACTCAGTGAATACACCTTGTGCATCGCTGCGGCCTCGCGGGCGCCGGCGGCCTCGTAGGCCGTGCCGGCCGTGCAGGAAGCCAGGTGATCGGCCGCAATGTCTCCCCAGCCGGTCTTGATGGAGCCGGGCTCGATGAGCACAACCTTGACGCCAAAAGGCTTCATCTCCATCCTTAGGGCATCCGAGAATGCCTCCACGGCAAATTTTGATACGTTGTACCAGCCGCCGAAGTTCAGTACGGCTTTGCCGGCAACGGAGCCTATGTTCACGATGCGTCCGGAACCCTTGGCCCGCATTCCGGGAAGGACCATCTGGCAAAGGCGCGCGAGGCCGAAGAGGTTCACCTCCAACTGCCTCCTGGCATCTTCCATAGGGACTGTCTCAATAGGGCCGAAGTACCCGTACCCGGCGTTGTTCACAAGAACATCAAGGTCTCCCGCCACCTCCATACAGGCCTTCAGGGACTCCTCTGAGGTGACATCCAGCGCCACGGGGATGACGCCAAACTCCTTCAAAGGCTCCATAAGAGCCATGCGGCGGGCAGCGGCAAAGACGGTGTGGCCCAGACGGGCAAGCTGAGCAGCGGCGTCATAGCCAATTCCGCTGCTGGCTCCGGTGACAAGGATCCTGAGCGGCTTAGAAGTATTTTTTCTCATTTCTGTAAAGAGCCAAAAAGATGAATATCAGTATTGTAAATGCCCATAGGGATGACCCGCCGTAGGAAAGCAGCGGCAGGGGGATGCCGATAACCGGCATAAGCCCCACGGTCATACCCACATTGATGAAAAGATGCATAAAGATACACGCCGCAACGCAGTACCCGTATATGCGGGTAAACTTGCCCCGGCAGCGCTCCGCATCTATTATAAGACGTGCTATGAGCCACACATAAAGGCTGATGACAATGAGGCATCCAAGGAAGCCCCACTCCTCTCCAACCGTGCAGAAGATAAAGTCCGTGGACTGCTCCGGAACAAAGCCGAATGTGGTCTGGGTGCCCTTCAGAAAGCCCTTTCCAAGGAGCCCGCCGGAGCCTATGGCAATCTTGCTCTGGTTTACGTTGTACCCAATGCCCGCAAGGTCTTCCTTCAGCCCCAGCAGCACCTCTATCCTTCCTCTCTGGTGCGGCTGAAGCACGTTCTGGAACACAAAGTCCGTGGAGAACACCATCACAACGCCGGCAATGAACACCCCGCAGCAAAACGCCAGGAACCTGTCCTTAAGTTTATACGCCCGCCAAAGAAGCAAGGGCATTGCGGCAACAGACAGGCCGATCAGCACCCACAGCGGCTTTATTCTGAGCACGAATCCCCAGAAATAATCCTCAGTTTCATCGGCCCGGGGCACCCATGGGCGCATAGAAAGCTTGTCCATCTCTCCCTGCACAAGGTCTCCTATCCATCCAAGGAAAGTGGGAAAAAGCGCCATCACAAGCACAAATCCGCCGCCAGCAAGAAGCCGGTTCTTAAGGCGGGAAGGCTCGCTGAGGGCGGCACTCAGAACCAGTATCCCAATCATTATGAGGATGGTGGTGTATGCCCCTGCGGTGAGGGTCCCCACAAACAGCAGGATAATAAGGCCGATTGCCGAGAGCAACCATCCGGAAAGCCCCTCCCTGTAAAGGACGAAGATGAATCCCGCATACACCAGGGCGCTGCCGGTCTCGCTTTCCGCCACAATCACAAGCATGGGAAAGCCGATAATAGCCGCAGCAATGAGAAAATCCCTTGGCCGGCCCATCTTGAACCATTGCTGGCTCATGACAAGAGACAGAAGGAGCGATGTTGTTATCTTTGAAATCTCTGCCGGTTGGAAGCGTATGGGGCCGAGGTCGAACCAGGAGTGGGAGCCCTTCACATCAGATGACACGAATATCACCAGCACCAGAAGCCCCAGAACAAATGCATAGAACACCGGAGCGACGCCTTCCCAAAGTTGCGGCGGCAGCACCCATAGGATAAGCGCCGCAAGGCCGAAGGACGTTAGTATCCACACAAACTGCTTGCCGGCACGTGACCCCCAGTCCAGCATTGAACCGGCCTCTGCGGTATGAGTAGCGGCATAGATATTCACCCAGCCTATGACAACAAGGGCAAGGTACACGGCTATTATCCACCAGTCTACTGTCTGACGGAGACTCCTTCTTCCTGAATTGCTGTCAATCATGTTTGACCCTTGCCATTAGATCGGCCTCCATCATGCGCTTTTCAAGCGCCGGCCGGGATATTGAACCCGTAATGTATTTTTCCGCCATGAGGGATGCCATGGGGGCTGCATAAGTGGCCCCGAAGCCGCCGTTCTCCACGTACGCCGCAATGGCAATCCTGGGATTGTCCATAGGTGCAAAGCATATGAACACGGAGTTATCGGCCCCGCGGGGATTCTGGGCGGTGCCGGTTTTGCCGCATATGTCAAGGGAATCCACGTGCGCTATCCACGCCGTGCCGCCCATTCCGGGACCGGAATTCACGGCCCTCCACATGCCCTTTATCACCTTGGGGAACTGAGTGGTATCCACCATAGTGTACTGCCTTTCCTTGAACCGCTGGTCAAGCGGCACGCCGTCGGACTCCTTTACAATGTGCGGAATATAGTAGTAGCCCCTGTTTGCAATGGTAGCGCACAGGTTTGCAAGATGCATGGGCGTTGCAAGGATTTCTCCCTGGCCGATAGACAGGGAAATCACCGTTGTGGAGTTCCACCGGCCTTTGCCATAGGCACGATTGTATGTTTTTGATGATGGGATGCTGCCGGAAAGTTCTGCGGGGAAGTCGCTCCCGAGCTTTCTGCCGAATCCAAAGCTCATGACCATCTCCCGCCAGTGGTCCATGCCTTCTGCCACATTGCCGTACTTGCGGTTGTCAAAGATGTTCTTGAGCACGTAGCAGTAGTATGCGTTGCAGCTCATCATTATGGACTCCTCCATGTTAAGAGGGCTCTTGTGGACGTGGCAGCCAAGTTTATGCCCCGCACCAAAATGATAGCCCTGATGGCATGGATAAGTCATCTCAGGCCTCAGGACGCCTTCCTCAAGGCCGATAAGTCCGTTCACCAGCTTGAACACAGACCCGGGAGGATACGACGCCTGCACGGCCCTGTTGTACATGGGCTTGTAGGGGTTGGTGGAGATTTCCTCCCAATGACGGCCGATATCGGCCAACTGCGAAACGTCTATGCCCGGTGACGACACCAGAGCCAGAATTTCCCCGGTAGCTGGCTCTATGGCCACTATTGAGCCCACCTTGTTCTGCATCAGCTCCTGTCCGTACTGTTGAAGCTCTGCGTCAATTGTGGTTACAATGTCACGACCCGGTATTGCCTCCTTGTCCTCCGCGCCTCCCTTGTAGGGCTGTTCAATCTGGTTGCGGGAATTGCGGAGGTAGATGTGGTAACCCTTCTCTCCGCGAAGTTCCTTCTCCCTGGCAGCCTCGATGCCAGTCATGCCTGCATAGTCTCCGCTTCGGTATTCTCCGGGGTGCCTGTCAATATAGGCCTGGTTTACCTCCGACACATACCCGAGGAGGTTTCCCCCGGCATTGAAAGGGTAATCTCTCATGCCTCTCACCTGGCCCTTGAAACCCGGGAAGCGGTATTTTACCTCGTCAAAGCGCATGTAGGTTTCGGCGGGTACCATACGCATCATGGTAACAGACTGGAAGCCTATTGCGCTGCGGCGGCGATTGTATTCCTTCAGTTTTCCGCGAATGAATTCCGGTGTTACGTCCAGCACCGTGGCCAGCGCCACCGTATCAAAGGCCTGGACTTCCCGTGGGCTTACAAGGATGTCATAAGCCACCTTGTTTCCTACCAGGATATGGCCGTAACGGTCATAGATTACTCCGCGTGTGGGATAGATTGTCTCGTAGACGGTGGAATTACGGTCTGCGTCTTCCTTGTATCGGTCAATCACCTGCAGGGAAAAAATCTTTCCCAGCAGCACAATGGCGGCTATGGAAAGACCAATCAGGAGCGGGATATGACGCTTTCCCGGATCCATCTTACCTGGAATCGGAAGGAGTGAGGACCCTCACGGACAGGACGCAGAAAATCATACTCACGGCCAGCGAAGCGCCGAAGCGCCCGGCGTTGAAGCCGAAACTTCTGGTACCGGCGGAATCTGCCCAAATATATATGGCAAGGAAGATGGTAAGACTTATGAAAAGGGCCATCAGCACTGCCGTAAGGCCGTTTCTGCGGATGGTGAAAAGTTTCTCCCTGGTAATCAGTTCCTGCCCGAATACTATTGAGATAATCTTTTTCCTGGCAAAGGCAACGGGAACAAGCGCAAGGGCATTGAGGCCGATAGTTCCTTCGGCCAGAAAATCCACTCCCAGGCCAGTGAGGCAGGCTATGACCATTCCGCCTGCGGTGCCTATATTCAGCGGAAGGCATAGTACCATTGCGGGGAGCAGAGTAGCCATCATCCAGGGAGTGAACACAAAGTAGTTGCACAGCAGAAGCTGGGCAATAAGCAGGAGCACATATGCTATCCAGAAACCTTTTTTCATCTCAGGAACTCCTCTACTTCGTCAAATGAATTGTTGTGCACTATGGTCACGTAGCGTATGGCCTTGAACTCCTGGAACAGGGTTACCTGGATCTCATTGGTAGAACCATTCACAACCTTGGCCTTTCCGGCCGTTCCAAGCGGGATGTCAGGTGGGAAAACCAGGGAGTGGCCGCTGGTGTAGATTGTGTCTCCGGGGCTGTATTTGTACTGAAGGGGGATTTCCTTCAGGATGGCGCCATCACTGCTTTTGCCGTCCCAGACAAGAAGGCCGCTGCCGCCTTCCGAACCAAGGCGGGCGCTTATGGAAATATCGGCATTCTGGAATGAAAGGGCATAACTGAAATGGGCGCTTACGGCATCTATGATGCCAACAACGCCTTCACGGGTAACTATGCCGGACTTTTCCTGCACACCGTCTTCATAACCCTTGTTCACAATGATGTAATTGTGCTGCTTTGCATGGCTCATTTTCACAACCTCTGCGGGAAGGGTGGTGTAGCCGGGAAGCTTCCCTATCTTTACGGTGTCTGCGCCTGCGAGCCTGAGCTGCTCCCTGAGACTGATCAGTTCCTTCTGAAGGATGAAATTGTCCTGGGCGAGCTTCTCATTGGTGCCCCGGAGTGAGAAGAAGTTCCTCACTTTCTCAGAGCTGCCCCAAATGGCGCCCTTGAAAGCATTTCCAGCGCCAGCAATCCAGGTTTTCTGCAGATCCGAAGAGTGGGAAAGCAGATACAGCGACGCGATCTCCAGTAAAATGAAGACCGCGAAGTTGATTATTCCGGGAAGGGCACTGCGTCTTGGCATCCTTTATCTCATGAGGAAGGAATAATTGTCTGTGTTCTTGAGGGCTATGCAGGTGCCGCGGGCAACTGCCTTGAGAGGGTCTTCCGCCACGTGGAACGGGATGTTCACTTTGTCGGAGAGTCTCTTGTCCAGGCCGCGGAGAAGGGCGCCGCCTCCGCTGAGGAAGATGCCGTTTTCCACAATGTCCGAGTAGAGCTCAGGGGGAGTTTGCTCCAGGACCTGCTGTATGGCCGATTCAAGACGCGCGATGGATTTGTCAAGGCAGTGGGCTATTTCCTGGTAGGGGATAACGGCCTCTGCGGGATGGCCGGTCATGAGGTTGGGGCCGCGTACGACGAAAGGCTCCGGCTCCTCACCGGGGAGCTGGGGAATGACGGCGCCAACGGCAATCTTGATTCTCTCCGCGGTAGTTTCACCAACCTTGATGACATGCTGCTGCCTCAGGTAATTCTGGATATCGGCCGTAAAGACGTCTCCGGCTACGCGGATGGATTCCTGCTGGACAATGCCGCCAAGGGATATGACGGCAATCTCTGTGGTGCCGCCTCCGATATCCACAACCATGTTCCCTCTGGGGGCCTCTACGTCAAGGCCGATACCAAGGGCTGCAGCCATGGGCTCATAGATGAGATATACGTCACGGCCACCGGCGTGCTCCGAGGAGTCGCGGACGGCCCTGATCTCAACCTCAGTGGAGCCTGAAGGGATACCCACAACCAGTTTGATGTTGGGGGCGAAGAGGCTGCGATGACGGGAATTCACCTGCTTTATGAAGCCGCGGATCATCATTTCCGCTGCGTTGAAGTCTGCGATTACGCCGTCACGGAGAGGGCGGACAGTTTTGATTCCGGGGTTTGTCTTCTCATGCATGAGCTTGGCTTTCTGGCCAAGGGCGATGCATTTTCCGGTTTGGTTGTCTATGGCAACTATGGAGGGTTCGTCCAGCACAATCTGGTCATTCTGGAAGATGACGGTGTTGGCGGTTCCAAGGTCAATTGCCAGTTCCTGACTTAAAAAATTGAAAGCCATATGCGGTGTAAAGGTCTATTTGCGTTTAACTTTCAAAGTTACTAAAAAATGTTTAGATTTGCGTAAAGTATTTTGCGCTATGGAGAGAAAAAAATACCTCATAGTTACGGCGGGCGGTGTGGGCACCAGAATGGGCACCGCCGTCCCCAAGCAGTTCCTTGAACTGGGAGGCAAACCAATACTGCGTGTGACCCTTGAAAAATTCATGGCGGCCGTCCCGGGTCTCCATATAATCACCGTCCTTCCGGAGGCCAGTGTCTCCTCCTGGCGCCAGTACTGCATCAAGGCCGGCTTCACCTGCCCGCAGCGCCTTGTAAAGGGCGGTTTCACCCGTTTCCATTCCGTAAAGAACGCCCTTGCGTTTGTCCCGGACGGAGCCCTTGTGGCTGTTCATGACGGAGTAAGGCCGCTTATATCGGCCGGGTGCATAAAAAGGTTGTTTGAGGAGGCCGCTTCCGTAGAGGCCCTGGTTCCGGTAATGCCGGTGACAGATACCCTGAAGGTCCTTGACAAGGACGCCTCCGGCAGCCTGGTCTCATCCGGAGAGCAGGTGGACCGCAGCCGCTACTTCGGGGCCCAGACCCCTCAGATTTTCTGGAGCGAGCGCATCAAGGAGGCCTATACCCAGGGGTACGACACCCTTTTCACGGACGATGCATCCGTGGCGGAACGTTACGGAATTCCCCTGAGTTTCACTGAAGGGGAGCGTTATAACATCAAGATTACAACTCCTGAGGACCTTACCCTGGCTAACGCTCTGCTGTAACGGTCATCTCGCACTCTGCGCAGTGGAAATCAAGACGGAGTCTCCGGCCTGCATTTAAAAGGTACAGGGGCTCCGGTTTGTTTTTGCCCTGTTTGGGACACAGGCCAAGTTCGTGACGGACGCAGTATTTGCTCCTCATAAGTTCTGCGCCGTCCCTGTGAGAGATCTCATAGGCATCTTCCATCTTTTCCGCGCCCCTTTTGGCGTAGATGGCCCGGTCTACGGAATTTGCCACATTAGCCTTGTAGGATAGTTCCCTGGGGGCCGATTCTTCCGAAACGGAACCAATCATAAGGGGATTGGCTTGAAC
>CACXNH010000073.1 GCA_902768955.1 uncultured Bacteroidia bacterium
TCCACCATATACTCGTAGTCAAAGTCCTGGGCAAGGGATGTCTTGTGGGGGAGGCCTCCGCCTATATTGAGACTGTCCAGCTCAGGGCAAATAGCCTTGAGTTCACAGTACACCTTCACGCACTTTGAAAGTTCATTCCAGTAATAAGCGGTGTCACGGATACCGGTATTGATGAAAAAGTGCAGCATCTTGAGGTGGAAGTTGGGATACTTTGCCACCGTGTCCTTGTAGAACTTCACTATATCAGAGTAGCGGATTCCAAGACGGGATGTATAGAAATCGAAGTTTGGCTCTTCTTCAGACGCAATGCGGATACCCATCATGGTCTCTTCCTCAATGAGATCTGCCAGATCCTCGAACTCATTCTTGTTGTCAAGCACGGGGATGATGTTCACCCAGCCGTCCTTGCGCAGTTTGGCAATATTTTCCACGTACTGCGGGCGCTTGAAACCGTTGCAGATGACGTAAATCTTGCTTTTATCCACGGAGCCGTCCTTTTCCAGTGCCTGCATGAGGTCCAGGTCATAGGCCGATGAGGTTTCCAGATGGATGTCATTTTTCAAGGCCTCATGTACCACGAAGGCAAACTGGGAGCTCTTGGTGCAGTAGCTGTAATGATACTTACCCTGATAATCCGCTTTGGCCATAGCTACCTTGAAAAGGCGTTTTGCCCTCTGAATCTGGGATGATATCTTGGGAAGATAAGTAATCTTGAGGGGAGTACCATACTTTTCAATGATTTCCATGAGGTCAATGTCATTGAACATCAGATTGCCGTCCACCACCATGAATTCGTCCTGGGGGAAGTCGAAGGTTTGATCTATAAGGTCAATGTACTTGTTTTTCATCAGCGTATTGGTTTTGCCTTTAGTCAATAGTGAATGCAAATATACGGAAAAAAAGTATTAATTTTGTATGAATGAAATCAAGGAACGCAATATTTATCGCAGTGGCAGCCGCTATGGCAATAGCCTCCTGCAGTACCACCAGCACCCTTCGTGACGGTGAGTATCTGCTGCGTTCCAACAAGATAAAGGTCAACGACAAAACTTACAACGCGGGAGATCTCAGCGCATACCTTCTCCAGAAGCCCAATACCTGGATGCTGGGCACCAGCCCGTCCCTTGTGGTATACAACTGGGGTGGGGAAGGGAAAACCGGTTTCCAGAGGTTCTTCCGCAAACTTGGAGCAGAGCCTGTTGTCTATGACGCCTCAAAGGTGGACCAGACCATTGACAACATAAGCAACCATCTCCGCTATACCGGCTACTACAACTCCGCCATCGAAAGTGATGTCCGCGTGAGCAAGAGAAAGGTTTATGTAACATATTACGTGGCCCTTGGGAAGCGTTACAAGATAAGCGCAATAGACTATGACATTCCCTCCTACGGCACTTTCAAAGAGGATTGGGACCAGGACAGCACTAATGTATCCCTCAAGGAAGGGATGTTCCTCTCTGAGGAAGTCATAGAAAAAGAGGCCGACAGAAGCGCAGCATACTTCCGTACAAAAGGCTATTACGGTTTTAACAAGAATTATTATCTCTTTGAGGCCGACACCCTCTCCGGTGACGGCAATGCAAAGCTTAAGATGAGCATCCGGGACTACGCCCTTGGTGACAGCCCGGCATCGGCTGAGGAACATAAGAAGTACACCATAGGGGAGCTCACCGTCTCAAAGCCCAGAAGACTCAAGATAAGGCCAGGAGTCATTGAGACTCTCAATCTCCTCAAGCCCGGGGATCTTTACAACGAAGAGCAAATCAACACCACCTACTCACGTTTTTCCAATGTAGGTATGCTCACCGGCGTAAACATCACAACATCTGAGGCACCCGGCGAGAAAGTAGACTGCAATATCGCACTCCATAATTCCGGTCTTCAGGGGTTCAAGCTCAATCTTGAAGCATCCGTAAACTCAACAGCGCTTATCGGCATATCTCCCCAGCTCACTTATTACCACAGGAACATTTTCCATGGCGGAGAGGTCCTTAACCTTGGCCTCAAGGGCAATTTCCAGTTCCGGCCCAAGTCAGACGCATATTCCACGGAGGTAAGCGCCACCGGCAGCATCCTGTTCCCCAGGTTTATCGGCCTTCCTACCAAGATTTTCAAGGGCAGGTATATTCCAAAGACGGAGGTTTCCCTTGCCTACAATTATCAGGACCGCCCTGAATTCAAGCGTCAGTCAATAGCAGGGGAATTCAGCTATACAGGACGTTTCAACACCATGTTCTCTTACAAGTTCACCCCTCTCAGAGTGAACGTCACAAGGCTTTTTGGTGCCACAGAAGCCTTCCTTGACAAGATATTCAACAACATAGTGCTGTCCGGTGCCTATATGGACAAGTTTGACATGGGTATCAGCACCATGCTGTACTACACCACAGACAACTCCGTGGTGCCCACCAGGCCTTATCACTATGTGAGGTTCAACTTTGACCTTTCCGGAAACACCTTGAGCCTTTTCAACCGCCTGCTTCCCCAAAACGAATACGATGAAAGGACCATCTGGACCATCCCTTATGCCCAGTATGTAAGGGCCGATATCCACCTTGGCAAAACCCTCCGTTTTGGTAAGCAGGACAAACACGCCCTGGCATTCCATTTCAACGCCGGGGTTGCCTTTCCTTACGGTAATTCAGCCAACTCTTCCGTTCCTCTGGAAAAACTCTTCTATGCCGGCGGGGCATATTCCATGCGCGGATGGCAGGCAAGGACTCTTGGCCCCGGAACAAGCACGTTATATTCAGAATTTTTTACCATACCCAGTTCTGTCGGAGACATGAAACTGGAGGCCAACATAGAATACCGTTTCCCCATCTTATGGAAACTCGAGGGAGCAATTTTTGCCGATGCTGGAAATGTCTGGGACATCCCCAGGCTGGATCTGGATGATGAGTTTGAAGACGGGAGCACGTTCCGGTTCAACCGGAAAGCCCTTGAAGGAATAGGCCTTGACTGGGGACTTGGCATACGCCTAAACTTCGGGCTCATCCTGGTTCGCCTTGACGGCGGCTTCCGCATACATGACCCAGGAAAGGAAGAAGGTTACCGCTGGCTGGGCCCCTCCCAATGGTTCAAAGGAGGAGGATATGCCGTGCATTTTGGCGTAGGTTATCCTTTCTGATAGTACTTGGGCCAGCAGGCTTCAAGGTAGGCTTTGAGAACGGACTCATGGCGGTTTTGGGCAGGCTCATAGAAAACCCTGCCTTTCAGGGCATCGGGCATAAACTCCATAGGAGCAAAATGGCCGGGATAATCATGCGCGTATTTGTAGCCGTCACTGTACCCAAGCTCCTCCATAAGTTTTGTAGGAGCATTTCTGATGGGGAGGGGGACAGGGAGATTTCCGCTTTCCTTAACCTCTGCCAGGGCCTTTTCTATGGCCATATATGAGGCGTTGCTCTTGGGAGATGAAGCCAGATAGACGGTAGTTTCCGCAAGGGGAATCCTGCCCTCGGGCATACCTATCTTTGATACCACCTCAAAGCAGGCGTTGGCAAGCAGCAGCGCGTTGGGATTTGCAAGGCCAACATCCTCCGATGCACTGAGGCACAGCCTCCTTGCAATGAAAAGAGGGTCTTCTCCTCCGTCAATCATCCTTGCAAGGTAATAGATGGCAGCATTTGGATCAGAGCCCCTGATACTCTTGATGAATGCCGATATTATATCATAGTGCATCTCTCCGTCCTTGTCGTAGATTGCCATATTCTCCTGGATGGAGGCGGTTACCGTGGCGTTGTCTATGACGATGGGGGAGGTGCCCGGCTGGGCGTCTATGACCAGTTCCAGCACATTGAGAAGCTTGCGGGCGTCTCCTCCGCTGTAGCGCATGAGGGCCTGGGTTTCCCTCACTTCAATCTTCTTGTCCTTCAGGAGGACATCTTCCTTGAGAGCGCGGTCCAGAAGCGCCTGCAGATCATCCTGTTCCAGGGATTTGAGCACAAAGACCTGGCAGCGGGACAGAAGGGGAGTGATAACCTCGAAGGAGGGGTTTTCCGTGGTTGCGCCAATAAGAACGATTGTTCCCGTTTCTACGGCACCAAGCAGGGCGTCCTGCTGGGCCTTGTTGAAGCGGTGTATCTCATCTATAAAAAGGATAGGAGAGCCTTTCTGATTGAAAAGGGAAGACTTGCTGGCCTTCTCAAAGATTTCCCTCACGTCTTTCACGCCGGCCGTCACTGCACTAAGCGTATAGAAATCCCTGTCAAGGGTTTCCGCAATGATATGGGCCAGGGTAGTTTTACCAACTCCCGGAGGCCCCCAGAGTATGAAGGAGGAGAGATTTCCGCTCTCTATCATCTTCCTCAGCACACACCCCTCTCCAACCAGATGACGCTGGCCCACATACTGATCCAGCGTCTTTGGCCTCATTCTCTCCGGAAGGGGAGGGAGCATTACTGAAGATGCACTCATCTATTCAATAGGTTTGGAAAATACCCTTCTACGGCGCACAAAATCCTTCTGGTAGTCATTCCAGATATTCTGGACGGAGGTGTTTGTCTCCATCTCTGCGTTGGATTCTCCCCATTTGAAACCGCCCTTGATAAGGTTTCCTATAAACTGATGGAAAAGCATGGCGTGGACGCCCTTGTTACGGTATTCTGGATCCACACCAATGAGCATCAGCTCAATGGCGGGATCATGCTTAATGTACATTGCCTTGATAAGGTACCACCATCCAAAGGGGAAGAGGTAACCGCGGCACTTGTGTACAGCCTTGGCAATGGAAGGCATTGCAACGGCAAGTGCCACAAGTTTACCATCTGCATCCTCGATGGCAGTGATGTAATCCATGTCCAGAAGTCCCAGATAGGAATCCACGTATTTGTCCATTACATCCTCAGGAAGAACTGTGAAATCATACAACTGGTTGTATGTACGGTTCACAAGGTCAAAGAGTTTCTGGCCGTAGCCTCCCTTTGTGATATCACGCTTTGAGAGTTTCCTGACACTAAGATTGTAGCGCTCTCTAACAAGGTTTGCAATGCGGGTAACTTTCTCAGGAAGGGCATCCGGGACGAAAATCCTGTATTCCAGCCAATCGTTGGATTTAGTCATTGAAAGGGCCTCAAAATGACGTCCGTAATACTCATAGTTGAACCTTAAGGCATAGGTGGAAATCTCCCCAAAACCTTCAACCACGCAGCCTTCATTGTCAAAATCCGTAAAGCCCAGGGGACCGGTAATCTGGCTCATGCCCATTTCTTTTCCGTAGGCCGATACAGCCTCAATGAGGGCCCTTGAGACCTCCATGTCATCTATGAAATCTATCCAGCCGAAACGCACCTCCTGATGCTGCCAGTTCCTGTTTGCAATCTCATTGATGATTGCAGCCACACGGCCGGCTATCTTCCCGTCCTTGTATGCCAGGAAGAGCCGGAATTTGGCATATTTGGACATGGGGTTCTTCTCCGGGTCCAGAGTGGCCATTTCATCGATAAAGAGCCCTGGAACATAATAGGGACAGTTTTTGTATAGTTTAAGCGGGAACTTCACAAAATCCTTGAGTTCCTTTTTACAGCTTACTGTCTTTACAGTTACAGACATTGGTTCAGGTTTTATATGAATCTACAAATATAGTATTTTTTGCCGAAACCATAAAAAAACCGCGCCCGAAATGAGCGCGGTAAAAGTAATAGGGGAGACTCTGCAATTAGTCTTCTGCAACTGTAAGGTAGAAGATAACCCTTCCATCGAAACCCTCTCCTTTAACCTTGGCGGTAAGCCATGCAGTATTTGCACTCTGAGGCTCGAACTTGCACTCTGCCTCTGCGTTGAGAATATCATTTTCAACGCCAACCTCAAGCTTATATTTGAAGTTATAGCCGGAAATGCTGTTCACAGATGCCTTGAAAGTAGGAGCCTCCGTGAACTCAATAAAGAGAGTGTGAGAGCTGGTAAATGTAATGGTCTTGACATTGTAACCTTTAAGTTTATCAGTATCAATGTTTACATCGGCACCCATGGTCTTTGCCTGTTCAATGAGATCCTTTCCAATCTGCTCAATGTTGGAGCCGTCTTTTACAACACCTACATTCTTGCCCTGGGCTACTACGCTGATGTCAATCTTGGAGATTTTCCAAGTGTGGGCGATATCGCGGGAGAAATCAGTTGCGGAAATTTTGGGCTGCTGCTCGTAGGTGCCGGTTACTGTAACATCCTTCCCGTCCTGTTTGAATATAAGGGTAAAGTTACCGTTTGAATCAAAGCTGATGGTGCTGCCGTCATCAAGGGTATATACACCATCCTTGAAGGTATAAGTACCGGTTTTGATCTGAACATCTTCGTTGGCTTTGGCTTTAATAGCGGTAATGATATAACGGCCGCCGTCTGTGAATTCAATCTCCTGAATTCCATTGTCCTTGGCCTCACCGCTCTTGATGGTCACTTTCTTTGCATAATCTGAATACTTTGCCTTTTCAATCTTGGCCTGGGGATCGTTGCCATAGTCAATCTTGTTGTTGCAGGAAACAAAGGGGATTACCAGGGCAGCAATTGCTGCGTAGATGAAGAATTTTTTCATAATTATATGATTTTAAATATTTTAGCCTAGATAATACGGATGAAAATATTGAGCTTCATAACGGGATATGCAGGAACTTTGCCCAAGATTTCAAGAGGAGTTGCCAATCCCTGGAGGTCCTGGCTCTTTGAAACTCTTTCGGGGGAGAATCCTACGGCAGTGCCGTTAGGATCTATGGAATAATCATATCCAACCAGGACGGGGGAGCCCCAGAAGAATGCACCCATATCAAAGGTCACGCAAACCCTTTTGTCCGGTCTTACGGCACGGCCGAAACCAATTCCTACGTATGGACGGAGAGCCCAGCCCTTGACAGCTGCTGTGATATTACCGTACTGGTCAGGAGAAATACGGAATTTGGGGTCATCGTCATTTAAACCGAAGTACACCTCGTTGTATTTTCCCGGAGTGAATTCGGCATCCTTGAGGGCGGTGCTCAGATCTGCATTGACCACAAAGATGTTGTCCAAGTAACCGGGATTGAAGAATGCTCCGAACGTAAAGTGGAAACCGGTTCTCTTGCCGGGGAAGACATCTACGAGAAGCTTCATTCCGGGGATATTGGTGCCTAAAGAGAATTTGCTGTCTCCAATATTGATCTTTTTGTTGTTGTAGTCAATTGTTTTGGGGATGTTTGCCTGAGGGACAAGCTTTGAGATCTCATTGATGGTAATACCGGGTATGACATCAAACAGAGAAAGAGAATATCCAAGGCGGAACTGCAGGTATGGAGTGCAGGTGGTTGCAACCTCAATGATGCCGATTCCGTCCGGGAGGAAAGGGAAATCAATGGGAATACCGGCTGCAAGATGATTGAAAATCTGTTTGTCTTCCTTGGGTGCCTCTGTGTAAAGTTGTATCTCCTCCTCAACCTCAGGGGCAGGAACAATTACGGGAGCGGCCTCCATTTCAGGAGCAACAGGTTCTTCAACGGTAACGGGAGTGGCAGGAACGGTTACGGTCAGAGTATCCTGAACTGTCACAACTACAGTGTCTTGAAGTGGAACTAAGGAAATATCTTCCTGAGCAAATGCACTCAGGGCAGAGACAGCCATGAATGCAAAGAAAAAAGCAAAAGTTTTTTTCATAGGTAACTTCATTTAGTACTTACACTACAAATATATGCATTATTTTGGTAAAACGTTGCACAAATTCTCAAAAAAGAGCAAAAATGAATATCAGCCCTCTTGTTATACAATTTATATTATGTTAAGTTGCATAAATAAAATTTGTCTCCCCTCTCATTTTTGACTACTTTTGCACTATGTCAAGAAAAAGAGTTGATCTCCTGCTGGAGAATGTAAAAATAGAAGCCGTGGCGGCCGAGGGCAAAGCCCTTGCGCACGTAGACGGTATGGTTGTTTTTGTGGATTTCGCCGTACCCGGTGACATTGTGGACATCCAGGTCTTCAAAAAGAAGAAAAATTATATGGAGGGCTGGATAAAACGCATTGTGCAACCCTCAAAAGACCGACTGGAGCCATTCTGCCCACATTTTGGCGTGTGCGGTGGATGCCGATGGCAGCCTCTGCCTTACAGTATGCAACTTCAGGCAAAACGCCAGCAGGTGGAAGACCAGCTTGTGCGTATCGGCCATCTTGACGTACCGGAAATTAGGCCTGCGCTCCCCTCTCCGCACACCGAATATTACCGTAACAAACTGGAATTCAGCGCTTCAGCGTCCCGATGGATCCTCAACGGAGAGAATCCTGATGCGCTTTCGGCCGATGAACGCGTGGGACTTGGCTTCCACGTGAGTAAATTCTTTGATAAAGTGCTGGATATCAAGGACTGCCACCTCCAGAAGGAGCCTTCAAACGCCATCCGTCTCTTTGTGAAGCAGTTCTGCCTTGACCATGGCTATGAATTTTACAATATCCGTGAAAACAGGGGCTTTTTCCGCAATATGTTCGT
>CACXNH010000074.1 GCA_902768955.1 uncultured Bacteroidia bacterium
GGGCCTTATACGAAGGCTTAGATATGGAATCTATGAACGGGAATAGTTCGCACCACCGTCGGATATATCCTTCCAGAACGATGGTACAAATCTAAAAGTGAACGGGAGGGGCCCAGAGCCGCGCGAAGCGCTGGCGCATGGGAGGGATAGGGCCGAAGGTCCGTACCGGTCCGAAGGGCACTGGCCGATCAGCTGACGGTAGCACGAAGATGCCCGGTCGGAGCCGGGCATGACAATACAGGAGCCGGGCATGACCTTAAAGCGGTCGCGTCTGACGCTGGAACAGCAGGGCAAGACGAAAATCACAGCACGTCCCTGAGGTAAGGGCCGGTGACGGAAGCGGGGTCTGAAGCCAGCTGCTCCGGGGTGCCGGAAGCCATAATGCGGCCACCGCGACGACCGCCTTCGGGGCCCATGTCAAAGAGGTAGTCCACGCTCTTCAGGACGTCCAGATTGTGCTCGATTATAATGATTGTATTTCCCGCCTCTACCAGCCTCTGGAGCACTCCAAGAAGCACTTTTATATCTTCAAAGTGAAGGCCGGTGGTGGGTTCGTCAAGGATATACAGTGTATTTCCCGTGGAAGGGCGTGAGAGTTCTGCCGCCAGTTTCATACGCTGACTCTCACCCCCGGAAAGGGTGATGGCGCTCTGGCCAAGGCGAACGTATCCAAGGCCCACATCCAACATTGCTTTCAGTTTGGCTGCAATCTTCGGGACGGGCTTGAAGAACTCGTAAGCCTCGGAAATAGACATCTCCAGAACGTCGTTGATGTTCTTTCCCTTGTAGCGTACCGCCAGAGTGTCCTCAGTGTAGCGCCTTCCGCCGCAGGTTTCGCAGGGAACGTGTACGGATGGCAGGAAGTTCATCTCTATCACCTTGATGCCCGCGCCCTTGCATTCCTCACATCGGCCTCCGGGGACGTTGAAGGAGAACCTGCCGGCCTTATAACCTCGGACCTTGGCATCAGGCGTTTCCTCAAAGAGTGTGCGGATGTCGCCAAACACACCCGTGAACGTGGCGGGATTGGAGCGCGGCGTGCGGCCGATAGGACTCTGGTCTATCTCAATGAGTTTGTCTATGTTCTCTATTCCCTCTATGGACGCATACGGCAGCGGACGCTCTTTGGAGCGGTAGAACTTCTGCTTTAAAATGGGCATCAGGGTCTCGTTCACAAGGGAACTCTTGCCGGATCCAGAAAGGCCCGCAACGCCTATAAGGCATCCAAGCGGGAAGCTCACGTCCACACCCTTGAGGTTGTTCCCGGCGGCTCCGCGAAGCGTCAGGAACTTGCCGTTTCCGGACCTGCGGACTGCCGGAACTTCAATGCGCCTCTTCCCCCTCAGGTAATCCAGCGTAAGAGATTCTCCGGATGCCAAGAGCTCCTTCAAGGGCCCGTTAAGGCATATCCTGCCGCCGTTTTCTCCAGCTCCGGGGCCCACGTCCACAAGCCAGTCGGCGCTCATCATTGTCTCTGCGTCGTGCTCCACAACCATTACGGAATTGCCCTCGTCCCGGAGCGTCTTCAGGGACGCGATGAGTTTACGGTTATCCTTTTGATGAAGGCCGATAGAAGGCTCGTCCAGAATATACAGCACGTTCACAAGTTTGGAGCCTATCTGGGTTGCCAGGCGGATACGCTGGCTCTCACCTCCGGAAAGAGACCCCGTGGGACGGTCAAGCGACAGATAATCCAGCCCCACGTCCAGCATGAAGCGAACTCTTTCACGGAGCTCCTTGAGTATGTCCCTGGAGACGTTAAGTTCCTTCTGGTTGAAGCCTTCCGGAATCTTATCCAGCCATACCGCCAGTTCCGAAATCTCCATTGCAGACACCTCCGAGATAGTTTTTCCGTCCACCCTGAAGCACATAGCCTCCTTGTTGAGACGGGTGCCGCCGCACACGGGGCAAACTACAGTGTCCTCAATGTTTTCTATGACTCCGCCCCAGGTTTCCATCTCCGTCAGATTCCCCTCTCCTACGCGGAAAAGGTCCTCAGATCCATACACCAGAAGGCTCACCACTTCATCGGAAAGGGTGCCGATAGGATCGTACAGGCTGAACCCGTATTTACGGGCAATGGCCCGGATGATATCGAACTTACGGTTTTCACGGACCTTTCCAAGGGGCACTATGCCGCCATCGGCCACGCTCCTGGAGCGGTCCGGGATGATTGTGTCTATGTTCACGTCCACAATGGTCCCCAGGCCCTTGCAGTGAGGGCAGTATCCCTGCGGCGAGTTGAAGGAGAAACTATGCGGCTGAGGCTCCTGGAGGGAAAGCCCGCTCTGAGGGTCTACAAGGTGCTTTGAATAGTGGGAAATCTCTCCGCTTTCTACGTCAAGAATTGCCACGGAACCCTTTCCAAGGCCGATAGCCTTCCCCACCGAGTCCCTCACCCGGCGGTTGTCCCCCGCCTCCGGGATAAGGCGGTCTACCACCAGTTCTATGAAATGCGGCTTATAGCGGTCAAGCGCCATCTCTGGCACAATGTCCTGGATTTCCCCGTCTATACGGACCTCCATATAGCCGCGCTTGCGGAGCTGCTCAAACAGTTCCCGATAATGGCCCTTGCGGCCCCTGACAAGAGGAGCCAGAAGGTAGCATTTCCGGCCGGCAAACTTACTCATTATGAGATCCACTATCTGGGAATCGTTGTAGCGGACCATCTCAAGGCCGGTTTCCGGGGAAATTGCCCTGGAGCCCTTGGCGTATAGAAGCCTCAGGAAGTCGTAGATTTCCGTGATGGTACCAACCGTTGAACGAGGATTGTTTCCGGTGGTCTTCTGCTCTATGGCAATGATGGGACTGAGGCCCGTAATCTCCTCAACCTCCGGCTTTTCCAGTATACCCATGAAGTGCTTGGCATAGGTGGAAAGGGTATCCATATAGCGGCGCTGGCCCTCCGCATATAGCGTATCAAAAGCCAGCGAACTCTTGCCGCTGCCGCTGAGGCCCGTTACCACTACAAACTTCCCGCGGGGGATGTCAACATCTATCCCCTGCAGGTTGTTTGCACGTGCTCCGCGTATCTCAATAAAGTCTTTTGCCATAGATTACAAAGATACGAAGATTTTCCGGTATTGCCGTGTTTGCAGTAAAAACGCCACTACAGGCAATCTGAGTGCAAACACGGCAGCGTTTTCCCGGAAAAAGGCCGATTTCCTTGCCGTGTCGGCAATGAAATCGGCCTTATACGCGTTTTAGGTGCAAACACAGCAAGCAGCTAGAACAGCTTTTTATCTACAGGAACATTTCCTGTCCTTACATATTCCGAAACCTTGGGCCACTTCTTTCCAACTTTTGTAGTAGCTTTCTTATACAATGCTTCCCAGTCGTTGCCCGGGTCCTTTTCAGTAAGCCTGCTCAGATACTCTTCTGATTTGGAAGTGTCTCCAAGACGCTTGTACAGCACGGCGGACAGCCAGTCCTCCGTACGTTCATCCACAAGGTCATCATAAGGGCGCCCAACACCAAGATTCTCGGGCCACATTCTGGCCTGCTGAACTTTGGCAAGAGCTGCCTTAACGTTGCCTTTATCGGCCTGAGCTGCGGCAAGCTGAAGCTTTGTATTCCGGTAAAGGGCGCGGCTGCCGCTCTGACCCTCGAAAGGCAGGATACGGATTTTTGCCAGCACTTTCTCTGCCTTTTCGTACTGCCCGTCGGCTATCAGGGACTTGGCATAAGTGTCACCCACGTGGAAATTGTCGGGATTCTTCTCATAGAACTTTCCTGTAAGCTCAATGGCCTTCTTGTAATTACCCTCATCGTAGAACTTGCGGGCAAGGTTGTTACGGAATCTCCACTGGCCGGGATCCAGTTCAAAGGCCTTCTCAATATCTGCCCTGTCACCGTCCAGAGTGAAACGATAAGCATAATAGGGCGCATAATCAGGATTGTCCCCCATGAGAGCACGGGCTCCGTCTTTGTCTCCAAGAGAGTCTTTTAACATGGCCAGCAGATACTTGCTCTTCCATGAGCCGCCGTTTGCCACGGCCCAAGCAAGGACATCGGCAGAACATTCACGGTACGGGAATACAAAAGCCATATCACCGGTTTCCGCCTCAGCAATAAGGGACGCGTCATCCTCGAGCCATGCCTTCCACAGAGACACAAGGACATTGTCCTGCTTCGCAGCATCCAGGGCAGACAGAGCTTTGTCTTTCATGTCCAGACTAATATAAAAGGCGGCATACTCAAAATAGTTCTGGAGCTTGAGCTCTTCTCCGATTGAGGCATCCAAGGCCACGGGGCTCATCTTACCGGCAAGGACACGCTCCATGTCGGGGAAATGGCAGAGCGGATCCAGGGAGGAAATCCGTTCCAGGAGGGATTCATCATGCGTGATCTGGTACAGCAGTTCCAGCGCCGTAACGTTATCAGAGTTTCCACGTAGACTCTTGCAAAGATAGTCCTCGGCCAGTTCCGTGTCTCCCCTGCGGAAGTGAATCTTTGCAAGCTGAGTGCAGGCTGCGCTGCGCAGTTCCTGAGTAATTGCAGCTATCTCAAACCTGTCCATTGCATCGTTATCCTTACCCATACGGACGGCAATGAGGCCGCTGTTGTAATTGGCCCAAGGCTCGTACTCGTCAATGGCAAGGACCTTGTTTGCGCAGGCGTATGCGCCTTCGTAATCCATCCTGCGGGCAAGAAGCATGGTCTTGATATTCAGGGCCTGGATGTTAGAAGGATCTTCAGCAAGTGCACGGTCTATCTTCTCTTCGGCCAGAGGATACTCCCTCATCCCGAACAGATAGGCTCCGTGTGCTGCAAGTCCCTCCGCGCTGCCAAGGTCGAACTTAGGGTTAATCCTTTCCGGACGGTCGGTCACCTGGTCATCGGAGCTATAGAGAAGTTTGCCTTCAAGACGAATAGCAGATAATTCGCCTTGAAGGTTGTAAGTCCTTCTGAAAGGTACTCCTGCTCTGAAGTTTTCATAGTTTGATGAAAGTATTATCCCGTCCTTATCTTCCAGCGTCATCTTGCCGGAGAGGTTCTGAAGCGGATAAATTCCCACCTGAGTTCCGTTTTCGGTCTCTTTGACGTTCACAACCGCCCTCAAGGTCATGTCGGCCACTCCTCCTATGCCGGCAAAAGGCAGCCAGTATTCGTTCCACTCATCCGTTCCAAACGGCGTGAAGAGGAATTGCTTGTACGGGGTTGCCACGCTGTTCATGTCGTTCTGGTTAAACAGACGTCCGCTCTGAAGTTCCACATACTGTCCGCGTCCGTCCGTGAGAAGGTCTATCCAGATGCTGCCCTGTGGGGATTGAGCCCAGCTGAAATACTTCCTGCCCAGTTTCTCATCACGGAGCGCATAGTGAAGCATTCCAAAATCATCCCCTTTCCAATAGGCCCCGAAGTAGCTCTTGTGAGAGCCTCCCGGATGGAAAGACTTGTCCATGCCAAAATTCTGCTGGGCATATTTACGCAAATCACGGCCTCCGTCATAAGGGAAAGGCGTGGTTTGACCGTTATGGCCGATAGTATATGCCGCCGGATAGATGATTTCAAGGTCATCGCTGACGCTCACGCCGGAATTAGCCCAGGTATAATATGGCTGAAATTCTCCGGAGTAGTTATGCCAGAAGGAACGGGTATTCACCCACACTGCATCTGCGGGAAGGTTTATCTCCACAACCCAGCGACTGCTTGTCAGAAGCTCACTTACGCCAATATAGCAGCTGATGCTGCCGTCCTCTTTCCGGCAGGTTTTCCAATCTACCGGATGTGCGCAGGACGGGGCGTGGCCGATAACACCGTAATTGAACTCTATTCCACCGCTTGTCCACGGCCCGCGAAGGGAAATTTCGCGAAACTTTACCACGTCATTATCATAGAACAGTTCCTTCCCTTCATGCTTGTCATAGACGGACCATATCTTTCCGCCGATCTCAGGAAAAATCTTCACTCTAAGATGGGGATTCTCCAGGACCACCATTTTCCATACCTTCTGGACCGGTTTCTGGGAAAAATGATTGTAGCGGGTATAAGGATATACCCTGTCTGTCCGTGCCACGGGATCAGGATCGGAATATTCATACGTGGTCATCACGGTGTCTTTCACCGTAACTGTCTGGGCCGCGGCCGCTACACTGGCCAGCAGCAATGGTAAAAGGAGGTATTTTCTCATGACAATCAGTTGTTTTTGTAATCCCTCAGGGCCTCTCCGTAGTATTTGACAAATGATATATCCCCGTAGGTCCTGGCATAGTAGTCATCAATCCAGGCGCCGTAACATGTGATGTTCCTGATTCCCAGACTGGCATACAGGGCCAGGTCTGCATCAAAAACGGCCTTGTCCCAACGGACTGGTTGCTGGGGGCGCGTCCACATGCTGAACAGGGAGTCGTCCAGCCAGTATTCCAGAATCTGGGCGTTTTCGGCACCGAATACCGCAATGTTGTCCTTGAGCATCTGGACATATTCTCCATTGCGCCATGTAGGACGCTCAGGCCAGAAGGCTTCGCTGTCGGTCAAGGGGCGCTCATGACAACGGTCTATGGGGGCGAACTCCAGGAAAATTCCCGGAGCCGGCTTCACCTTTGTGGGCGCAGGGGTAGTTTTATCATATGCCAGATGCGCCAGCATGGCATCGGGGTCAATCTCACGGAGGCCCTTTATCATTGCATTTTCAAACAGAAGGCCTTGATCGGCCAGGTTCAAATCCTTGCAAGAAGGGCAGTGACACTTGTCTCCGCCGTCATTAAGCCAGAAATAATACCTGTGATTACTTGGACGGTACTTGCTCTCCATCTTCTTCACGTTTTCATAAACCACCTGAAGCGCACCGGCCGATGACGGACATCCATTGTAGTCAGGTACACGTTCACCCTTTTCGTTCATGCGGAAATATTCCGGGTGCTGGGCAAACAGTTCACGTGGAAGCATCCAGGTCATTCCGTGCTCTTCGTACTCGAAATCGATGCCCATATCGACAATCTTCTGCTTGAGCTCATAATACTCCGGGCTCTGGTAATCCTTGCCAAAGATACTGATGGTATTCATCCCGGTTTCTTTCATGGTCCCAAGCCAGTCTATCAGTGTGGTATCGGCAACAACGTCTGTCCATGCCAATACTATTCCCCTGAGTTGGAACCAGTTGTCATCTGCCTTTTTCCCGGTCCCGCAGGATATGATAAGGCTTGATGTGACAGCTGCAACAGCTGCATTGCGGAAAAGAGTTCGGATCATAGTACTACTATTTTTTTACAAAGTCTCTCAGGCCGTCGGCGTATTCTATCAGGAAATCCGGATAGCCGAATTTCATAACGTACTGCGGCCCGACATAAGCGGTATAACAAGTTATATGGCGAATGCCGTATTTTGCATAAGTCTCAAGGTCGGACTGAAACACATTTATATCCCAGGGGACTTCCTTGAGTTGACTGCGGTTCCATCCGCTCCACATGGAATCGTCCAGCCAGTATTCCAGCACCTGGGCGGTCTCTACAGGGAATACCTCCAGGTGATCATGGAGCGACTTCAGGTATTTGGCATGTGTCATTCCATTGACACCTTCCACCCATGAATCCTTCAGAGGATAATACCAGTTGCGATAGAAAGGAGCAAATTCAAGGAAGATATCCTCGTGAGGCTTCACTTTCTTGGGCGGATCAGTGGTGGTGGCATAACAAAGATGGCACAGCTTTGCCTCAGGATCAATCTCCTTAAGGGCTTCTATGCACACATTCTCATAGATGAGGGCCTGGTCGGAGGCGTTGTAGTCCTTGCACTCAGGGCAGTAGCAGCGCCCGCCGCCGTCATCCTGCCAGAAGTAATATTTATGATTTGTCGACTTGTAATTCCGGCCTATTTCCTGAGCCTTCCTGTAGACTATCTCAAGCGCATCCTTATTGGAAGGACAGCCGTTGGCATCGTCTATCCTGACACCGTTCTCGTTCATGCGGAAATACTCCGGATGTGTATTAAAGAGGTTACGGGGCAGGAGGAAGGACATCATATGCTCCTCATATTCCAGATCTATCCCGTACCTTGCGCAATCACTTTCAAAATTTGTCCAAACCTGCTGGCCCCTGGGGCCACCGTAAATGCTGAATGTGTTAAGCCCGTGTTTGCGGGCGATGTCTATATAATCCAGCGTCTTGGGCGCATTTACATCGTCCCAGCCGCAGACTATCCCGCGAGTCAGGAACCAATGTTCGTCCTGCGGAGGATCCGGAGTTGGATCATCCGGGGTTTGAGGGTTTTCAGGGCCATCAGGATCCTCGGGGTCGTCTGGTTCCCCGGACGAAGTGTCTTCCCCGATCTTCTCCCAGCCATCCATGGCCGATGTGGCCGGTTGTTTTATGCAAGAGACTGCCCCGGCGGCTGCAAGAACCGCCAGGGTAATCCAAATCGTCAGTTTTTTATTCATCTAACCTGTCTTCTATGAAGGAGACGTCACCAAACATCTTCACGTAATTCTGATCACAGAAAACGCCATAGCAGGTAATGTTCCTTATTCCAAGCGAGGCATAGGTCTTGAGGTCATCCAGGAAAACCTCCTGTGAGAAATGCAACTGTTTCTGGGGCTTTTTCCAGTCGCTGACAAGTGATACGTCCATCCAGTATTCAAGCACCTGTGCATCCTCCGCTCCAAACCACTCTATATTGGCTTTCAGCATATCAAGATAATCACCGTGGTTCCACCCGAAGGGCAGGCCGGGGCGGATGGCGTCACGATTGGACAGAGGCTCCGACCAACTGCGGTAGAATGGGGCGAACTCCAGGAAGATACCAGGTTCCGGCCTCACCTTTGTGGGGGCGGGAGTTGTGGTATGGTATGCAAGATGGGCAAGTTTGGCTTCAGGATCGAAAGCCTTCAGGGCCTTTATGATATGGTTCTCGAAAATGAGTCCCTGATCTGAGGCGCTGAGGTCCTTGCACTGCGGGCAGTGGCAGATATCTCCGCCATCGAAAAGCCAGGTATAGTAACGGTGATTGGTGGGCATATGGGTTTTGGCAAAAGCCTCAACATTCCCCATCATCACCTCAAGGCCCTCCTGACAGGAAGGGCATCCGTTACCATCGGCCTTCCTGTTTCCTTCCGCATCCATACGGAAATACTCCGGATG
>CACXNH010000075.1 GCA_902768955.1 uncultured Bacteroidia bacterium
CCCATAATGGTTACCAATGGCAACTCCCAGATGATGATGTATGTCAGTGAGGGAGGCTCCACAACCGCAGACCTCTATGCTATGGAGGAAGTCATTGAAGGCCCGTCATTTTATGCGGCTTATCCCGCCGAAGGTGCATCCTACGTTGCGGGGACATTCCAGGTGACCATTCCCACTGTCCAGTCTTTTGTCAGGGGAGGTTTTGCATCGCAGACTTTTCCTATGGTAGCCCACTGTGATGCCAAACGTAATTTCGGTTTCAAAAACGCAGCGTCCCTTCTCAGGATTGTTGTGTCTTCTGACTTTTTCAAAAATGAACGTATTTCATCAGTATCTGTTTCCGCAAATGAGCCTCTCTCCGGAATGGTCTATGTCAGTTATCCTTCCGGGGATGATGATCCTGTTGTGGACAGCAGTGCCGGTGAAAAAACTGTATATATTTCAGCTCCGGAAGACGGAATTCCATTTGGAGAGCCAATTTACGTGACCGTTGCACCGGGAGATTACTCTTCTTTAAGCATCCGGATTTCTCTGACAAGCGGACTAAACTATGTTCATACCGTCCAGGAGCCTCTGCACTTAAAACGTTCTGCTTATCAGACCATCGAAGTAGACCTGGAAGACAACTACCAGGATCTCTCAGCAACGGAGAGGGCTAATTGCTACATGCTTACCCGCAGCGGCTCTTACAAGTTCCGCGCAGACATCAAGGGGAACGGTGTGGTGACATCTTGCTCACTTCCGGCCCTGACATCCGGGATTGCAGGAGTGAAAGTTTACCATACTGACGGAGAGCCTTTCCTGGATGGTGATTTCGCCCTTGTCGGCAATTACATCTATTTCTCCACAGTGAGCGGTACTCTCCCCACGGGAACGGCCCTTGTATCTGTGCTTGATGCCAATGGAAACACCTTGTGGTCATGGCATATCTGGGCCAACCGGCTTATTGACGACGTTACGCTGTCAGACGGTTCGGTATGGCTCAATATGAACCTTGGCGCTCATCAGGTGGGCTTTAACAAAAAAGGCTATAACGGTTACTACTATCAGTGGGGCAGAAAGGATCCATTCCTCCAGAAGTACACTTCTGATACCAAAGTTGAAACACTTGCGCCATTTGTATCTCACGCCTCTGCCACAGACGGATCGCTGGAGAATTCCATAGCCAATCCGCACATATTCTATGGCGGATATCATCCTTCCGGTACAGACAGCATAACAGAAGATTGGAGCACCTATGAGGATGATGTAAAGGTCTATGACTGGTGGAACAAAAACATCACCGGTGACGACCAAGTCTCCGCTCCGGCATCAAAGACCATGTTTGATCCTTGTCCGCCCGGATACCACGTACCGGTTTATTCAGACCTTCAATCCCTGCGCAGCCTTGCTGCTTCCAATCCAATCTACAGCAGCGAAGGCAGGCGTGTCGAGGAGGGAAAACTGTACTTCCCTTACACTTCTTACCGCTATTTCGCCCTCTACACTGACTGGTGGCCGGGCGGGTCCCAAAAAGAGGCCTCACGTATCTTTATTCCAAGTTCCACGCCTTCGGTGACAGGCGGGAAGTCTCAGAGGCGGTATTACAGGATGTACATGACATCATCTCCTTCACAGGGCATTACAAGTGCCCAGCGCAGCTATGGCGTACCGGTGCGCTGTATCAAGGAGCACGGTACGGTATTGCCTGATACCGGAAGCTTTGAAGGAGATATAGAGAATTTCGATACGGATGATTGGGAATAACAATATTATAGATATGGAAACAAAAGACAGATATTTGGCTCCTTCGACGGAATCCTATATCATTATGTCGGAGCAGGCAATCCTTTTATTATCAGAGACGAAGGGGGAAGATATGCAGATAATAGATGAGGGTTGGTAATGGAGGGAATAATATGAAGAGAATTATTATCATTATCGGCGTAGTTCTCGCCGTTTCCTGCAGTAAATCCCAAGAGTCTCCCAAAGTGGATGATTCTATGGTTACGTGGGTCTTCAAGGCGCCTTCAACCAAGGCTTCATTGAATGCAAGCGGAGCTTTCTCATGGTCTAAGGGTGATCAGATTGCCATCTGGGATGCCACCAGCGGTTCCTTCATCACATTCACCACAGGATCAGGCAGCGGACGTTTCAGCGCAACCGCTCCTGCAAGTGCAAATTTCACAACAAGTGCCTTTTATCCGGCAACTCTTGCGTCAGAAAGCGGCATCACTCTTCCGTCATCATATACAGCGGCAGATCTTTCCGCCGGAGGAGGAATGCCCATGTTTGCAGCAGTTGAAGATAACAGTGATATCTTGAATTTCAAACACTTATCGGCCTATATTACCGTTCAGGTAAACAATCTTCCAGGCTTTGCGGACCGGATATCTGTTGGGTCTCCATCTGTTTCTTTAAGCGGCGCTTTCAACCTGACCGATGCCGGGGCGGGAATTCGTAAGATTCAGGCCTCGTCCGGGAACGCTTGCGTAACCTATAATTTTTCACCTTCGGCAGGACATAGTTTCAGCTATACCATCCCTGTCCCCGTAGGTGAATATGCGCTCTATCTGGAGGCTGGTGATGCAGGTACCCCGGACTTCATACATGTTGAAACCGATTCTGTGAATTTCCAGCGCGGACATCTTTACTCATTGTCTGTAATAGACGGTTCAGCGTCTTCTTATACGATTACGGTTATATCCGAGTCTTATGCTCTGGAATCTGATAACAGCAACTGGGAATAAGGAGGAAATGGCTATGAAGAAATACTATATTATTTTTCTTGGTCTGATCATACTCTTTGCCTGTGCCAAGGAGAAAGAACTGGAGCAGCCACAGTCGCAGGACGGGCCGGTTGAGACAGAAAAAGAAAGCATAACTTATACGTTGAAGGGCGTCCTGTCTGAAAATACAAAGGCACTGATCAGCGATGAAGGTGAATTCTCCTGGGAAAGTGGTGACAAAGTTGCCGTTCTTGATTCCAGGACAGGGGATATCTGCGAGTTTTCCAGTGATGAAGATAAAGGCACTTTCACTTTTACCGGAGAGCCTGGCCGTGAATACACTTTTACAAAAGCATGGTACCCGGCATCTATGGTAAAATCTGAAGATGTCATTTCTTACCCTGCAAGCTGGGATTATCCGGAGCTTTCTAAGGCGCATAATTTCCCTATGGCAGCTTCCGTTACGGGGGACGTCATGAATTTTTATCATCTTGGCGGCCTGCTCAGACTCACCATTAACGATGTGCCCAAGAATGCTACGGCATTGACACTGTCTTCTGATGATGTTTCACTGAGTGGAGATTATGGTATAACATCACTGGGCCTGGATGACGGCCGTGTTGATGCTACCGGTGAGAATGTGGTTAAGGAAGATGGTGAAATCTCCGTAAAATCGGTGCCGGAAGTAGGTGCCGTGACCGGCGACGGAGCAGTTACTATCAATCTGGATTTGCCCTCCAGGCAGCAGGTAGTTGTATATGTGCCACTTCCTTGCGGAAGCTATCGCTACAAGATTACTTTGCAGGCCGGTGAAGAAACTATTCTCCAGCGCGCCACTTCAGCTGCCAAGGATATTGACCGTGCTGTTCTCATCCGCATGAGCGCACTGACGGTTTCCTGGCCAGCCACAACACTTAAGGCTATGTATAACAGCATGGAGGTGTCTTTCGAGGGCTCTGACCTTTGGGGATGGTATGTTGCAAAGAACCTCCCTAAAGACCAAAGCATCACCCTTTCAGATTCAGGAACTCCTTACGGGACTGGTTTTGCCACTAAAAAACTCTCAGGCTATCTCTTCCAGTGCAAATCTGAAGGCAGTGCATTTCCCCTGAAAGAGAATTCAGATCTTTATCTTTCCGTGGACAAGTCAGCAATGTTCCCTCTGCCTGCGGGAAGCAGCGGCCAAGACATCGTGGTGCCTGACAATT
The DNA here is from genome assembly GCA_902768955.1 of uncultured Bacteroidia bacterium. Taxonomy (GTDB): domain Bacteria; phylum Bacteroidota; class Bacteroidia; order Bacteroidales; family UBA932; genus Cryptobacteroides. Next base: position 3,917 of record CACXNH010000075.1, read on the forward strand.
ATGAGGTGGCCCATTATGGACTCCGCGGCGACTTCGGCGAGGGTGAATATACGTCAAAGGGCATATTCCAAAAAACAGACGATGTCCCGGAGGGAAGCGGCCGATGGTATGTGGTGCGTAATGTTACCTGTACATCAAGCCGGATAGCCTTTAAATTGTACAGTACAGCTTATTCAGCCGCCGACGGTCTGCTGGTCACTTCTACTGAAACGCCGCAGAATGCCGGAGTTTCACGCTCCCTGGTTTATGGTGAGAATCCTGCCGTCAAGTATAATGTAACCGCCGGTATGGCATATGACATTTACCTGAAAGAAGATCTCACCAAGGTCTATGTGTGTGAATCCGGTTCAAAGACATCTTCCGTGGATGAAACGGTTCTGGCCGCCCTTACCAACCTTGGCCTGTATCAATACAGCGGATCAAGTTATGTCTGTGCTACGGGTGTGGACCAGACATGGACCACGGCCTCTTCTACCACTGCTACTTTTGTGCTGGTGGATGGAATTACCTTCAATCAGGTGGTAATATCAGACCTCCCCCTGGCTCCTTCTGTGGGTGATGAAGTGACTGTGGGCGTGCAGGTATTGCCCACCATTGGCAGCAACAGGTCTTCTTCCGTAACTGCCACTGTCATAAAGAAAGTAGAAAACAAAGTTTGGCTCCTGTCCCAGGACGGTACGGGAATGATTGTTAATGTTCAGTAAGATGAAAAAGTTACTTGCGATATCGGGCTTGATCTTTTGGTGCGTCCTTTCTTTTGCCGGGCCTGCAGATACATCCCTGCACTCATATACCCAGCCGGATGGCAGCACCGTTTATTATTACCTGCATGGTGACGAGCACTTAAACTGGATGACAACTGAAAACGGTGATGTCATTGAAATAGGCCCGGACGGGTATGTCCGTCCGGGGGCCATGCCGTCTTCAAGCGAGTTTGACAGGGCAGCCATCAGTAGGCGAAACATCTCTGTGAGACCCCGCACAGGAACCCAGACCGGCACAAGGCACTTCCTGGTTGTACTGGTGGATTATCCGGATTGCCCCTTCATTACCACCAATGAGCAGTTTGAAGAATTCTTCAATGGAAACGGAGCCGGCTCAACAGCTTCTGTGCAGACTTATTACAATGAACAGTCCGATGGTAAGTTTACCCCCATTTTTGACATTTATGGCCCGGTAACGGTATCCAATAATCGCGCAACCTATAGGGAAAATGCTAAAGGCGCCCTTGCCGAGGCTATTGGCCAGTTGGTTGATGCCGGAACGTTAAATCTCAGTGACTATATTTCAAGCCATTGGTACAATCTGGAGTATTATATTGAAGATGTGATTATGATTTTTGCAGGGCATAGCCGTGCATCCGGAGACTCTGATGGAATATGGCCCAGCATGATTTCTTCCGGCACTGTCTATAACAAAGGGAAAAACTATGTGAAAAAGTTCTGTACCGCTCCGGAACTTCAGGGCTCATCCGGAACCAACATGGCAGGTATCGGCCATGTTTGCCATGAATTCGGGCATTGCATGGGACTTCCGGATTTTTACGACACCAACAGTTCTGCACACCCTGGCAACGTCACACATGCGTGTATGGATTATTCTCTTATGGGAAGTGGCAGTTACAATAATTACTCCAAGACTCCTCCGCCTCTGAGCATGTATGAAAAGAGTGTCTGCGGATGGGCCGATATGGGAGATATCCCGGAGATTTCGTCGTCCGGGAATCTTACCTTGCATGAGATTGGCCAGGGGAGTGGCAAAACAAGAGCGTATATCATACCCACAGACAAGTCCGGTGAAGTCTTCATCTGTGAGTACCACAGCGCAAACTCCGGTGTTAACAAGTGGGGTGCCGGCCTTCAGAGAGGCGGTTTGCTTGTGTATCATCTGGACGGCTCGGACAGGGAGGTCTCACAGGATGGCGAAACCGAAACCGCCGCCGAGTGGCTGAAGTATGGAAAGATCAACAACAATGGCTCACATCCTTTGTTTTATTTGATTTCTTCAGGCAATCCCAGCAATCTCAAGGCCACAGACGGGCAGCAGATACCTTTCCCCGGCAGTCAGAACACTGTGAATTACAACCCGGTGAGCTGGAATAATACAACAACTTATGTGTCCCTTTCAGGACTGTCCTACACGGCTGCCAATCCCTCGATGAACCTTAAGGCGCATGTGCGCTTGTTCCCGCTTATCAATAACCCCAAACGCGGATCCTATTCGGCAGGTAATTTTACCCTGAAATTGAGCCCTGGTTCATCAGGAAGTGAATCCGTTACCACATGGTATTATGATGGGAATGCAGTTGAGAGCAGTGAGCCCCGGCCGGTCATAAGCCTGACAACAGGCCCGCACGTCATTGAAGCCGTGCTGGATTCCGGGAAACGTTTGAGGCTTGAAATGTCTGTGCAGTAGCCCGCTACATCACCTTGTCCAACCAGTAGAAGATGAGGCGGATGCGGTCCTTCAGGACGTCGTAGTCCAGGGAGGCGGCGTTGTCCGTGGGCTTGTTGTTGTTAAGCGTGATGCCGGAAGTGAACATTACGGCGGGGATGCCCTTCTCCAGGAAGATGCGCTGGTCACTGATGCGGCGGTAGAAAAGCCGCGTGAAGTCCTTGCTGCCGTAATAACTGTAGCCAAGTTCCAGCCCAAAGCCCTTTCCTTTGTTGGCCGATTCCAGCGATAAGCGGTGGGAAACCGCATCATCCGAGAGCATCATAAGGAAGCGGGGATTGCCGTCCGTAAGGGGGGCCGATGTTCCTCCAAGCTGGTCCAGATTCACAACCAGGGATATCTGTGAGGCCGTTACGGGCTGCCCGGATACGGGGTCCAGGAGTTTCTTTGAGTCTATCTGCCTCCAAAGTTCCACTGCGCCGGCCTGATTCTTCTCCTTGCCGTCAAGCGCCACTATAATCAGTGAGTGCCTGTAAATCTTGTGGCAAGTGTTCATCCTGTTCACCATTGCGGCAATCTCCAGGAGTGCCGCCACGCCGGAGGCATTGGAGTCTGCCCCGGGATAAAATGTGCCGTTTAGAGTACCCAGATTGTCATAATGCGCCATAACTACAATGTAGCGGGCAGGGGAGGAACTGCCGGGAATAAGGCCTATGACGTTGCGCCCGAGTCCATCAGGGGTGTTGAAGCCATGGAGCCACGCACCGCCAAGGGGATGCAGCCCCAGTACACGGAAATTGCCGTCCAGCCAGTCTGCAACTTTATGGGCACCTTCAGACCCTGTTGCGCGGCCTCCAAGGGCGGGATCAGTGAGATATTCTACGGTGGAGCGGATGTTCTCCTTATTGAGAATCATATCGGCATTCAAGGGGCTGATACTGTAGCGGACGCCTTGCGCCTGAGCTGCCGCTGTCCCTGCCAGAAGGCCGAAAATGATTAAAAATTTTGCTAACTTTGTCATTTGGTGCGAAATTAGCTAATTCAACAGAGAAAAGGAAATTTTTTTGATGGTAAAACCTCTGAAAATACTCTTTCTGTGCATGCTGCTGTGCATGGGTATCAATTCCCGTGCCCAGTGGGACAAAGACGTGTTCTCTTTCAGGGGAAGGACCGCCCTTCAGGACGGCCGCCTTGGAGAAGCAGTGGCCAATTTCAACATCCTGGCACAGCTGGATTCTACAGACCACTGGACCTTCTTCTACCGTGGAATTGCCAAGTACAATCTTGGGGATATCCGCGGCGCCAGGGCCGATTTCTCCACCGCCGTGCGCCTGAATCCCGTCTTTACCTCCGGATATCATTACCGCGCCATCACGGAAAGCCGTACGGGAGAATATGACGCCGCTCTCAGTGACCTTGAAAGGGCTATTGAGCTCCGTCCAGGCTCGCACGGACTGTATTTCACCCGCGGCGTCACGTATTTCCTGAGCCGCCAGTTTGAGGCCGCCGTCAAGGATTTTGACAAATATATCAGGAAAGAGCCCAAGGACCCGGCCCCGTTCCTTAACCGCGGCGCATCCTACCTCTTCCTTGGAGATACTCTGAAGGCTCTCTCCGATTACAATCACGCCATCAAGATAGACCGCTTTGAGCCTGAAGGATATATCCGTCGCGGCGGCCTGGAGGCATCCAGGGGCCAGTTTGACAATGCCCTTTCAGATTTCAACAAGGCCATAGACCTGGATTCCACACTTACCCTTGCCCACTTCCAGCGGGCCCTTGTGAATGCGGAAAAAGGTAACCTCAAGGCCGCGATGAGTGACCTTAACACTGTGCTTAAGTATGAGCCCGGCAATGCCCTTACGCTTTACAACCGAAGCCTCCTCAGCGCCCAGGTGGGGGATTATGACGCCGCCCTGGCCGATATGGACAGAGTGCTTGCCATAAACCCCGGCAACGTCCTTGCGTACTTCAACCGCGCCAGTTTCTTCATCGAGATGGAGCGCTGGGACGACGCCCTGGCCGACTACAACGAGGCCATCGAGCTGTACCCT
>CACXNH010000076.1 GCA_902768955.1 uncultured Bacteroidia bacterium
CAGTCTTCGTAACCCGCAGCTGCGCTCCCTCCAAGGAAACCCTTACCGTGGAAGGCGTAGAGTATCCGCTGGTGAAGCTGGAAATTTCCAACACTTCCCACCCTTTCTACACTGGAAAGGTGAAGCTTGTGGATACCGCCGGTCGTGTGGATATGTTCTATCAGAGATACAAGAGCCGCAAGAAATAATCATAGCAGCCTGAAGGTTCAAAGGCAACCATCCCGCAGCGGGGTGGTTGTTTTTTTTTTTGTGTGTCGCAGGTCGGTGGATGAAATGTCGCAGGTGAATGCGTCTTCCGTCGCAGGTCTGCAAAAAACGCCGGACCTGCGACGGTTTTTTGCTCCTGTGGCCGATTTGCGTCGCAGGTGACGGCAAAAAAGCAGACCTGCGACGGTTTGGCCTGGGACCTGCGGCGTTATGTGGTGTGACCTGCGACGGTTTTTTGCTCCTGTGGCCGATTTGCGTCGCAGGTGACGGCAATAAAGCAGACCTGCGACGGTTTGGCCTGTGACCTGCGGCGTTACGTGGTGTGACCTGCGACGGTTTGGCCTGTGACCTGTGACGTATCGGCCCGTGACCTGCAACGGTTGGAACGAGTTTAACTGTTTAGTCCATAATCATTTTTCCTGAAACCACCAAATCTTGGCAAGCCTTGCCAAAATTTGGAACGCCCGGCATATCGGCAGTAACTTCACGGAAAAGTTGTAATTATGGAGTATCACATTCACATCATCTGTGACGGAGAATCCGTTCACATTGACGGCTTTCCGGGCGGGCCGGATTCCATCAAACTCCCTGACACAATCCTTAGGGGAATCAATATGATCTGGGCACTTGTAGAGGCAAGGGTGCGTGAGGCGGAATGCATCTGTATAGGCGGCATCGGCTTTACCGGGGATATCCCCGTGGTGGCAGCCTTCGATATATGGGTACAGGCAGGGGAGGAGGGGTATTTCCTTCCCATGGATGTATCGGCCAAACTATTCTCTGAGAACGGTATACCATATTATCATTCTCCCTTTATGTCATAACTGACATATTGTCATAACACTGGGGCTTGGCAGGCAATTTGATATATACTGATGCACAATCAGTACTAAACTATGGCAGAAAAGAAAAACAAGAATACGGAAGCGCCCGTGGACGGTAAGAAGCTTGCCGCACTTGAGGCGCGTGTAGAAGGATTGAAGGAAGAACTTGAAGAGGTGAAAGCCGCCAAAGAGGAGGCCGAGAAAAAGGCCTCGGATTCCAAGGCGGATTATATACGCCTTATGGCAGAATTTGACACCTTCCGCCGTCGCAGCGCAGAGGAAAGGCTGGCTCTTATGGAATCGGCCGCATCAGATACCATAAAGGGCCTCCTGCCCATCCTGGACGACTGCGAAATTGCCCTTGACGCCCTTCAGAAGAGCACGGACAGTGACGCGGCCAAGGAGGGCACGGAGATGATTTTTGGGAAACTGATGTCCTACCTTAAGGGCAAAGGCCTTGAAAAGATTGAGGCAAAAGGGGAGGAATTCAATACTGAACTCCATGAGGCCGTCACCACTTTCCCGGCCCCTGAGGAATCCCAGAAAGGCAAGGTGATAGACGTGGTCCAAACCGGATATACCCTTGGCGGAAAGGTCCTCCGTTATGCCAAAGTTGTTGTTGGAGCATAAGTTATGGCACAGAAAAGAGATTACTACGAGGTCCTTGGCGTAGACAAGAAAGCCACGGCCGATGAAATAAAGAGCGCCTACCGCAAGTTGGCGCTCAAATGGCATCCGGACCGCTGGGTAAACGGCACTGACGCTGAGAAAAAGACCGCAGAAGATAACTTCAAGGAGGCCGCGGAGGCATATTCCATCCTCAGTGACCCAGACAAGAGGGCCAAATACGATCAGTTTGGCTTTGCGGCAGAGCAGATGGGCGGCGGTGCCGGCGGCTTCGACTTCGGCGGAATGGACATCAACGACTTCCTCCGCAATATCTTCGGCGGCAGTTTCGGCTTTGATTTCGGAGGCTTCGGCGGCAGCGGTTTCGGCGGCTTCGGCCAGCAGGAATCCGGCCCCAGGGTACTCAGGGGCCGGGATATCCGCACTTCCGTGAAACTTACCCTGGAAGAGATTGCTAACGGCTGTGACAAAGAAATATCCCTTGAACGCGCACGTCCTTGCCCGGACTGCGGGGGTCGCGGCGCCAAAAGTGAGGCCGATATTAAAACCTGTCCCACCTGCGGTGGTCAGGGCCGCGTGAGGCAGCAGACCCGCAGCCTTTTCGGCGTGGGGTATACTATCGGCACATGTCCTCAGTGTCAGGGTGAAGGAAAGATTATCTCCAATCCATGCAGGCGCTGTAACGGTACCGGTCTTGAACGCAAGCGTGAACTTGTCAAAGTCCATATCCCCGCTGGCGTAGAGGACGGAATGCAGCTTACAATACGCGGAGAAGGCCATGCCGCTCCACGCGGCGGCGTAAACGGAGACCTCCTGGTGGTTATCAATGAGGTGGCTCATCCTCAGCTCCAGAGAGATGGCAACAACCTCTTCCATACCCGCATTATCTCCGTACTGGATGCCATGCTCGGCTGTGAGGTAAGTATTCCCTGCCTGGACGGCAGTTATAAGGTTAAGGTAGAGCCCGGGACGCAGTCCGGAACAGTTGTGAAGCTTCGCGGAAAGGGGCTTCCCAGTGTTCAGGGTTATGGCCGCGGCAACGGAGACCTTTACGTGAAATTCCAAGTCTGGGTGCCTCACAAACTGTCCAGGGAGGAAAAAGAGGCTTTGGAAAAGATGAAGGGCAGCTCCAGCTTCAAGCCGGATCTCACAAAGGAAGATAAAAACACCTTTGACAAGGTTAAAAATATTTTCTAACCCTGTCATCCCTCTGTCATTCTGCATTTCTTTGTCATTCTGAGCGAAGCGAAGAATCTCAAAATTTTTTTCAAAAATGTTTGGAGATTCAGTAAAAGTTTGTACCTTTGCAGTCCAAAAACAATGCAACCTCTTGTAAGGAGCCAAACCGCAATGTTGCTTAAAGAGATTTAGAAATTATGGATTTGATAAAAATTGCAGAGCAGGCTTTCCAGAATGAAAAAGCCGCTTCCTACCCGGAGTTCAAGGCCGGTGATACAATCACCGTTACCTACAGAATCAAGGAAGGTGATAAGGAAAGACTCCAGAAATTCCGCGGAGTGGTCATCCAGATCAGCGGTCAGGATGCTTTCACAAAAACTTTCACCGTCCGCAAAATTGCCAGCGGCGTTGGCGTAGAGAGAATTTTCCCTTACCAGAGCCCGTTCATTGACAGCATTGAGGTTAACAAGTTTGGTAAAGTGCGTCGCGCACGTATCTTCTACCTCCGTGACCTCACCGGTAAGAAGGCCCGCATCAGGGAGAAAGTCTACGTTGCAGAAAATAAGGAGGCCTAATTAAAGGCCAACTAACGGCTCCATAGCTCAATTGAATAGAGCATTTGACTACGGATCAAAAGGTTACAGGTTTGAGTCCTGTTGGAGTCACCCAGGAAAATCGCTAGGTTACGTAAAATCACGAACTTAGCGATTTTCTTTTTTATTTTTGCCCCACGCTTGCCCCACGGATTTTTGGGGCTATAAGAAACCCGCCGGAATCTCTGGGTCAATGTCAAAAGTCGGTTGTAAAAGTATTTTTTAATACCTCATACTTACTAGAGACCTTATCCAACGTATTCCCCGCCAACCAGCACTACAGCGCAGTGCCGTTGGCAGTTGTCCTGGTCCACCTCCCTACGGGTAATGCCGTGGTGGTGATAGTTGTCCTGGTCCACCTCCCTACGGGTAATGCCGTGGTGGTGATAGTTGTCCTGGTCCACCTCCTCCCTACGGGTAATGCCGTGGTGGTGGCAGTTAGTTCGCTGGTTATCAATTAGTTACTGGGTTCTTTAGGAAAACCGGTAATACCAAAGAATCGTGTAAACGACTGAGCGCTAACCACTTAGCTGCCACCAGATTTTGCCCATAGGGTTTTCCTGAAGAGGGTATGCCTCTATTTGCTCCGGTATATCTCTCTTCCTGAAAACCATCATCCTTCAAGCGTTAATAGAATATGCTAGGCACATGCATCCACCAAACACCGTTTTTGTTAAGTGTCTTGAAATCAAGTGTTTATGGGTTTTACTCCTAGCTAAATTGCCAGGAGTAAAACACATAAACAATTAGCAATCAAATAGTTAGTTAAAACGCACCCTCCCGCATCTGCCCCAAGCCCAAAAACCGGGAAATGCAAAACCACCGGGTTTTTGCATTGAGCCAACATTTTTGTTCCCCGGGCTGGTCCGGAGGCCAGTTGGCGACACAAAAACGGGCATTTTTGTTCCCCGGGCTGGTCCGGAGGCCAGTTGGCGACACAAAAACGGGCATTTTTGTTCCTCGGGCTGGTCTGGAGGCCGGCTGGTGACACAAATAACGCCATTTTTGTTCCTCGGGCTGTCCCGGCAGGTGTCTGCGGGCAACCATTCGGGTATCACGGGCAACCATTCTGGTATCACGGGCAACCATTTACACAAAATCGGCCATTTTTGTGCTGTTCGTTGCCCGCCCCGGGTGGAACGTACCAGACAAACGACAACTGCTTGAATGGCGCCTCTATTTGAATCAGATCCCTGTCAGCGGGAATGTCAGGCAGGCGGCGGCAATGCCGACGCCGGTAACGATGAGGGTCAGGGGAATACCAATACGCATAAAATCGCTGAAACGATAGCCGCCCGGGCCATAGACCATCATATTGGCCGGCGCGCCGATGGGTGTGGCGAAGGAGGTGTTGACGGCAATCATAAGGGCAACCAGGAACGTGAGTGGCTCATAGCCTGTCTGCAAGGCCGCCTGGTACATGATGGGGAAGAACATGGCACCGACGGCGACGTTCATTACCAACTGGGTGAACAGCGCTGCAACCACACATACGGCAGCCATGATGACAAGTGGATTGGTGCCGCACAGTCCAAGAATGCCCTCGGCAACCAGCTCTGCAATTCCCGTCTTGGTTATTGCGGTTCCCAGGACGATGGAGCCAGCCATGCCCATCATCACATTCCAGTTGATGGCGTCCATCGCCTGTGAGACGGAGCAGCAGCGGCAGAAGAGCATTGCCAGTGCGGCCATCACGGTGCCCTGCAGGAGCGTTACTACATTCAGGGATGTGAGAATGAGCATAGCTGTCAGGATCAGCGTGGAAACAAGGGTATTGGGGCCGGTTTCATAGATCTCCTGGGACTCGGAGAACTGCAACTGGGGCGACAGTCGCTGGGTATAGGCCTTCATATTGCGCGGGCACTCGAAGAGCAGGGAGTCACCTGCCCGCAGTGCGACTTCACGCGGAGAGGCTTCGATGCGCTTGCCGCGACGCGCCACTGCCACCAGGATCAGATCGTAGTCTTTTTCCAAGTGACTTCCGCCGATGGTTTTTCCAATAAGGGGACTGCCGAAGGGAACAGATGCCGTTCGAAGGCAGGAATTCCGCTTGGTCTCACTCAGGGTGAAAACGGGGTGGTCTGCAATTGCCAGAAGGTGGCTGGACTTGAGCTCCAGGATTTCGTCAATCTCACCGGCATAGATCAGGCGGTCGCCGCCCATGACGTATTCATCTTCGCTGACGGGAGACTGTACATCGTCGAAATGGTAAATTTCAATCAGGTTTCCGCCTTTCACGTGGAAGAGCCCGGCCTCGCCGAGTGTCTTGCCGATGTTGGGGTTGTCCGCGGGTACCAGCAACTCCACCGTGTAGTCCGGTGTGGGGCCGAAGGCATCGTCAGGGCTCTTGCGCTCCGGCAGCCATCGGCGCATGAGAAGAACCACCCCCATTCCAACAATCAGGGTCACAACACCGGGTACAAGGGGGGTGAACATGTTCATGGCGTTCCCGCTCACTTCTTCGTAGAGTTCGGAGATAACGATATTCGACGGGGTTCCGATGAGTGTGCACACTCCGCCCATCAATACGGCATAGACCATGGGAATATAGAGTTTGGAGGCTGCCATGTCAAGTTTCCTGGCCCATTGCTTCACAACGCCGCTGAAAAGTGCTGTTACCGTGGTGTTGTTGACAAAGGCGCTCATCACCGACACGGGAATCATCATCCGCAACAGTGCCTTGGGAAAACTCTCAGGCAATCCGAAGACATACTTCAGCATCCAATGCAGTACGCCGGTATAGCGAAGTCCTGCCACCACTACGCTAAGGACCCCGGTAACCACTACTGCCGATGAATTGAAACCCGAACAGGCTTCCCCGGCGTCCAGTACGCCAGTCAGGAACAGGATGCCGATTGCAATCAGGAAGACGGCATCCGTACGGATCTTCGTCAAAAGCATCACCCCAATCACAGCGATGACGGTGACCAGGGTAATCCAGGCGTGTATGCTCAATCCGCAAAACAGAATCTGTTCCATGTCTTGAAAGCGTTTGCATCGGTTGTTAAACCGAAGATGGCGGTATTATTGTCAATGCAGGCGAACGCGCAGTCTTTATGGCTGCAATGTGGGTTAACGGAGTAAGAACACCGCCCATTTGCAGATCAAGATGAGAAGCGGCCTTAGATTTCCTCTATAACAGAATCTGCATCGGTGATACTCAGATTCAGGGCCGATATATTGTTTCCCGGGAAGGAGAGGTCCTGGGGGAGACTGGAGATTGTCTTTGTGATCCTGTATTTCCCGGTCTCTAAGGTGGCAATAAGGGAAGAGCCCTTTGCCAAAGTCGTGGGATTGATGAGGATATATGCGGGCGTTGTACCGTCAATGGGGATTGGTTTTTCCAGAATGGCTGTCACGGTATTGTTGGCGCTTTCTACGCTGAGGGATTCTCCCGCGCAGTCCCACTGGATGCTTCCGCTTAGTGCGGCATCCTGCATCTTGGAAGTGAGGGTTATTTTATTGAGGGATTCTCCCTCCAGATTGGCCGAGCCTTTATTGGAGGCGGTAACCATTACCGTTGCGAGAAGCCTTGTGAAGCGGATGTCGGATATTTCTGCCACGGGATTATCGGCCTTTACAACTATCTTGTAGCCTTTTCCTACCACTATGTCTGCAGAAGGGTCAAACGAGTCTCCGGATATGTGCTGCTCTGACGGTATTGTGAAGTTGAGCTTGTTGTCTTTTTCCGTGCCGATAAGTGCTGAGACAGGGGAGTAGGTGTACAGAGTATGGCTTCCGTCGGGGATACCTCTGAGCAAGCCCTGGAATATGGCGTTCTCTCCGCTTGAAGCGGTGTTTTCCATCTCAATGGCTGGTTTCCCGCTTGTCTCCCATGAATCTATCCTCCTCTTATATATTGATGATTGGCGTGGATTAGTCTACATCACCTCCCGTGCTCAAGAGGTGACAAGGGACGCATCACGACAAGGTGACCATGCCTTTAGCCATATTTCGATCGCAAAATGCGTTGCCATACCTATTTTTCCCTTCTGGTGAGCTCTCATTCCCCGCAAGAGAGCCTGCCTTGCCGGCATCGAGGGCCACGGCAGAGGAAGCAGCCTTTCTCTCGCCCGCTATGCTTTCTGTCTGTTTGCTTTGTGTGTCGCAATATATGGGTATGATATATTTCGAGGTTTGTACTCGCTCAGCAAATGTAGCCATAAACGCAGACAGGAGCACAGATGTACTGCGCCAAGTGCGGACACGAAAACTCAGACCTCGCCACCCATTGCGCCTTCTGTGGTGCGGACCTCACGGTCTTTGGAGAGGATGAGAACGCATCGCTCGACAGCACGGTCGAGCTCCACATACCCGTTTCGTCTGAACACCTGACGGACAGCGCTGAGGTCGCCGAGGGTGACACGGCGCGCAGGCCCCAGGTGATTGACGCCACCTATGAGCCCTTCGTGCCGGGAAGCGATGGGGACACCGAACGCCGCGAACAGGTGACGGAGGCCTCTCCGGAACCTGACCCGCAGCAAAACGTCACCCACCAAGCCCAGGTCCTCGTGCGCAACCAGGCACACAAGACCGGCGGCTTCTTCTCCCGCTACCAGCGTCCCATCGCAATCGGCTGTGCCCTGCTTGTGATCGCCGTTGTCGGTGTGGCCTGGCTTATGCTCTCCTTGAAGGACCGGCCTAGCAAGGCTGAGCTCT
>CACXNH010000077.1:0-2058 GCA_902768955.1 uncultured Bacteroidia bacterium
TGTTTTCATATGAGATTTCTCGACTACGCTCGAAATGACATCAATTAGGCACTGAATGAAACGTCTTTGAAGGCAAGGGTGGGGATTAGTTTTGACATACAGGGGCGGGCGTCATCGGCGGTAGCCACAAGGCTGTTCCACAGAGAGATGAAATCTCCGGTTATGAGCATTTCCCTTACGGGATGCACCTTCTTTCCGCCTTGAATGAGGAATCCCTCAATGCCATAGGAGAAGTTACCTGTTGCGGCGTTTGAATTGCCCCCGTTAAAGCCCGTTACAAGGATGCCGTCCCCAATCTTCTGGAGTAGTTCCTCCTGGGTGCGGCAGCTTCCGACAGACATCAGTTTCACTCTTGTGGCATCTTCTATGGTGGGCTCAAAGCCCATTTTATGGCCTATGTAAGTGTTGATGAAGAAGATCTTCACCACGCCGTTCTCTATGATGGGAAGATCCCTTGTGGCAACGCCCTCGCTGTCAAACATGCGGCAGCCGGTCTGTCCGGGAACGCGAGGAAGGTCAATTATGTTAAGGTTCTCCGGGAAAACCTTCTTTCCCAGTTTATCTGCAAGGAAGGAATTCTTCTGCTGCACGGCAAATCCGCCAAGGGCATTGAGAAGGGGAGTGACCAGTTTCCCGGCACACTCAGAGTCCACTATAAGGTTAGTGCGGCAGCTGTCTATGCCCACGGGCGATATTGCCGAAGCCGCCCTGAGGCAGGCAGTCCTGGCGCAGGAATCCAGTTTGAGGTCTTTGAGAAAGGGTGCGGCGTCCCACCAGAAATTGGAATAATGGTTGCCGTTTGCGTCTTCCACGGTGGCCTCATAGCCAATTTCGAAGGAACTCTCAATGTGGCGCGCGAACAGGCCCTGGGAGTCAATGGTGATGCTGTCAAAGAGGCTGTCGGAATACTCTCCCTCCTCTGCAATCACGGTAAATCCTTTTTCCAGTTCTTTCTTTCTGGACCAGAAGGAGGAACGCAGTGCCATCTCTTTCCTCCGGGCCGATGTAAGGTCCTCGTACGAAGTGTCATAGAGCCCAAGCTCCAGTCCGGTTGTGGCGTCCTTTACAATGCGCCCCGGCTCCGGGAGGCTGCGGCATGAATCAGGCTCCAGCATGCGAACGGTGTCTATGGCGTTACGGATAAACGCTTCCAGCTCTTTTTCTTCCAGGCGGTTACTGGAGAAAGTTCCAAACCGGCCGTCTACATATAGCTGAAGCTGCAGGCTCCGGTCCAGGGCATGGGCGGTTTTGTCCACCTCTCCGTTTAGAATTCCTATCAGATTCATCACGGATTTGCTGTAGGTGATGCGTACCTGCTGCGCGCCCTGTTCAATCGCAAATTCCAGCGTTTTATTTAACTCCTTGATATCCATTTGTTTATAACTTTTACTCCAGTCATTTTAGTTAGGAGTAAAATGTGTATAATATTTATAATCAATTGTTTAACAAAAACGGCCTATTGGCCACCTACGGTAAGGTTGCCAATGAGTACCGTGGGAATGCCGCAACTAACGGGCACGGACTGCTCTTTGCCGCAGGTCCAGGCGCCGGGATCCACCACAAGGTCATCGGCCACGCCGCGGATATCGGCAAGTGCCGCGGGACCGTTCCCTATAATGTTGATATCCTTCACGGGCATTGTGAGGCGGCCGTTTTCTATCATATAGCCGGACTTTACGTAGAAGGTGAAATCTCCTTCACCTATCTGCACCTGGCCGTTGGAGAATTCATCCACGAAAATGCCTTTGGAAACCTCTGCAATGAGGTCCTGAGCCTTGGCCGTGCCGCTTTCCATGTAGGTTGCCCTCATCCTTGGAAGAGGAGCGTATCGGAAACTTTCACGGCGGCCGTTTCCGGTTGGCTTTACGCCGTAATGGGCAGCAGATATCCGGTCATGGAGATAGGACGTGAGCACCCCGTCCTCTACCATATAAGTTTTCTGGCCGGGGATGCCTTCATCGTCAAAATTAATGGCGCCGCGGTTTCCCAGGAGGGTGCCGTCGTCAAGAATGTTTATGCCTTTGGGGCATATCTGAGTGCCCATTTTGTCGGCAAAAA
>CACXNH010000077.1:2067-10149 GCA_902768955.1 uncultured Bacteroidia bacterium
GGCCTCGAAGGCATGGCCCATAGCTTCATGGAGTAGGATGCCGGAAGCCCCCGCTCCCATCACTACGGGCATGCGGCCGCCCTCGGGGCGTTTAGCGGCAAAGCGGTCATCTATGCCCTTAACCACTTCATCTGCCATCTCTGTGGCAAGGGCTGGCGAAAGCATCTCCGCGCCGCAGCGGAAACTGCGGGAGGTTGACTTGTTCTCCACGGCGCCGTTTTGCTCGAAGACTGCGCTTACGGAGATGCTTCCCATCGGCCTGGTCTCATATTTAAGTTCACGGGCGCTGTTGTACATAAGGACATCGCTCACGGAGAAGGCAAGGTTAACTATTACCTTCCTGATGCGGGAGTCCCTTGAACGGACATCGGCATCGAGGGCCTGCAAGAAGGGGAGGAAGCCCGACATCGGGAGTTCCCGCCAGTTCTGCTGTACCGGGTAGCGGTCTGCTGCCGGGTTTGGCTCCCCGCGGCTGGGATTGCGGGTGCCGTAAGGGTTTACATCTGAAGGACCGTCGGCAATCTGGGCGGCGGCGCGGGCGCAGGCAAGGATGTCCTCCTTCATGGTGCTCTCAGAGTATGCATAGCCTGTCTTTTCTGAGGACAGGACGCGTACCCCAACACCAAAATCTATATGGCTTCCGCCGGAAGTGACGGCGCCGTCCCTGAGGAGGAGGGACCCGTAACTGGTGTTCTCAAAATAGAGGTCGCAGTAGCTTCCGCCGCTTCTCAGACCCTCTGCTATGACGGTGTCAAGCAGCGGAACATCTATCTTGAATATGTCCAGGTAATACTTCTTACTCTGTATCATTCATATTTTGGTAAGGAACTCCGTCATGGGCAAGCGGGGCCTTTGACAGTTCCTTTATTATTAGTTCTGCGGGATTCTCCGAGTGCTGGAGGGGCTCAGATGTGTCACTGATTACGGCTTTCACCTTCTGGTACTTTCCCATATCGCGGATGGCGAATCCCTTTTTGGTGCCTTCTGCTATTATGGCAAACGGAGGGCGCGAATTGTCGGCCAGAATCCATTTGTCGCAGGTTTGCATATAGCCGTTGAAAAGGTAGTACACGCCCATATGGTAGCGCCTGCGGATGGTTTCCTCCGGGACGTCATGACCGCCGGCCAGAACCCTGTTTGCAACCCTCTGGACTGCCATGTCGGGGGTTTCCAGCCATAGGTAAAGAACTGTTACATAGTATCCCAGTTCCTGAGCCTTGCGGGTCATCTTGATAAGAGCGCGGGTGGCCAGAGTGGTTTCTATGCAGAAGTCTTCACGGCGGTCGAACAGGTACTGTACTTTTTTCAGCATCAGGCGGCTTGCAGTGATGTATGCTCCTTCCGGAGCAAACGGCGAGAGGTGCTTTGCAAACTCATCGGAGTTCACAAATTCACTGCAGTCCAGCAGCTCCGGGAGTATGCTGTAAGAAGCCGTAGTCTTCCCGGAGCCGTTGGGGCCTGATATTATGTACATACGTGGCATTGAGATTCTTCGCTTCGCTCAGAATGACAATTGTCATCCTGAGGAGCGGGTAGCGACGAAGGATCTATTCCGTAGCAGCCTCCAACTTCTTCATCATGGCAAACATGAAGACGGCGGAGATGACGCAAACGCCAAGGAATACGCTCCAGACAACCCACAGGGGCAGGGGACCCCAGAGGTGCCCGCCAACCTGTACCAGGAAGTTGCCAAGGGCTGTGGCCACAAACCACATACCCATCATCATGCCCTTGTACTTGGGCGGAGCAACCTTGGAAACGAAGGAGATGCCCATGGGGCTCAGGAGAAGTTCTCCGAAGGTAAGGATGAGGTATACGGTGATTAGCCAGTAGGGGGAAACAAGAGTCTCTTCCACGCCGCCGCGCACTGTTGCCTGATATGCGGGGGTATTAAGGCCGATAGAGGCAAACGCCATAAGGCCGAATGCCACTGCCGCAACCAGCATACCGTATGCAATCTTGCGGGGAGCGGAAGGCTCCTTGCCTTTCTTGGCCAGGGCGCCGAAGATGGCCATGGACACCGGTGTGAGGGCAACTACGTAGAAGGGGTTGAAGTGCTGGAAGATGGGGGCGCTGATCTCAATGCTGCCACTGAGGCGGGTGTACTGCCATACGAGGTATGCGCATGCAAGAGCCACAACGCCAACTCCAATCCACTTGCCCTTCTGGGTGGCATCCTTGTCAAAGATGGAGAAGAGGGCGAACACAATGGCTATTACCGCTACAAGGTTGAATACGTTGAATGGCATGGAAGCGATGCCGGAGGCACTGCGCTCAGTAAATTCATCGGCAAAATATGTGAGGGTAAGGCCGTTCTGGTGGAAACTCATCCAGAAGAAGATGACCACGGCGAATACCAGGAAGAGGGCCACCATGCGCTTTTTGGTCTGCTCCGGGGTAAGGGTGTCCACAATCTGGGCCTTATCTCCCTTGGCATGACCGCCTTCAACGTGCTTGAACCAGCTGCGGAAGGCATAGTAGATGGCAATTGATGCTATCAGTGATACGCATGCCACTGCAAATGAGAAATGGTATGCTGCGTTTCCGTCAAAGCCGAGCGTCATGGCCCATTCCCTGATCTTGATAGCTGCGGTAGGGGCAAAGAGTGCGCCGATATTGATGGCCATATAGAAGAGGGAGAAGCCGGAGTCACGCTTTGCAGCATACTGGGGGTCATTGTAGAGGTCTCCCACCATAACCTGGAGATTGCCCTTGAAAAGACCAGTTCCAAAACCTATGAGTAGCAGCGCGGCAAGCATCGCCACCAGGGCTACGGTGCCGCCTCCAAGGGGAATTGAGAGCAGCAGATAGCCTGCGAACATGATCATGATGCCTGAGGTGACCATCTTTCCAAAGCCGAATTTATCGGCCATGATACCGCCGATGAGCGGGAAGAAGTACACCAGCATGAGGAATGAGGAGTAGATTGTGCCAGCGGTACCGGCGGAGAGGCCGAAGTTGGCCCTGAGGAAGAGGGCGAATACCGCAATCATGGTATAGTAACCGAAGCGCTCGCCGGTGTTGGCAAGTGCGAGGGCGAATAATCCTTTGGGTTGTCCTTTGAACATAGATGTTATTGTTTTACATTTTACTTTACGGGTACATTCTCAAGAACAGCCTTCAGATACTCCCAGGTGCGGGCTACTGAGGCGATGTTCACTTTTTCATCGGGGCTGTGGGGATACTTGATGGTAGGGCCTACGGATACCATTTCCCAGTTGGGATACTTGGCTCCGAGGAGGGCGCACTCAAGGCCGCCGTGGGTGGCCATAATCTCCATCTCCTCACCTGTAACTTTCTTGTACTGCTCCATCATGATCTTATTCATGGGAGTATCCAGCTTGGGAGTCCAGCCGCTGTAGCCGCCGGTAAATTCTACAGAATCTGCGCCGGCAAGTTCAAAGATGCAGCGTACGCGGTTTGCGAGGGCTGCCTTGGCGCTGTTGACGGAACTGCGCATAAGGCTGTGAATGGTGATCTTGCCCTTTTCAGTGCGTACGATAGCCATATTGATGGAGGTTTCCGTAAGGCCCTTCATGGTGCGGGACATTCGGATTACACCTGACGGGCAGGCAAGCATTGCCTTTACGGCACGCAGCATCACCGAAGGCTGGATGTGCTTAGGAGCTGCGGAGCATTCTTCAACAATAAGAGTTGCAGTGGGGTCTGACTCTGCGAATTCCGCCTTGATGCGTCCAAACTCACTTTCTACCATTTGGCGGACTGCTGCAAGGTTTTCCTGAGGAATCACAAGTTCTGTTTCTGCCTCGAACGGGATGGCGTTGCGAAGTGAACCGCCGGTGAAGGACACAACCTTTACTCCAAGAAGTTCAATGGCGGGGAGAATCATACGTGCAACAGCCTTGTTGGCATTTGCCCTGTATAGGGAGATGTCCATTCCGGAATGGCCTCCCTGCAGGCCCTTTACGGTAACTTTAAGGCCCTTATAATCTGCGGGAGTGTTGTATTTGAGGTATTTGAATGAGGCCGATACATCCAGGCCGCCGGCGCATCCTACGCAAAGTTCACCTTCTTGCTCGGAATCCAGGTTCATAAGGATGTCTCCTTGAAGGACACCGGGTTCAAGGGTGGTGGCGCCGGTCATGCCGGTTTCTTCATCATAGGTTACAAGGATTTCGATGGGACCGTGTTTCACGGAAGGATCCTCGATGGCTGCAAGGCCGAGTGCTACGCCCATACCGTTGTCTGCACCAAGGGTGGTGCGGTCTGCGGTAACCCACTCTCCGTCAATGTAGGCGTTGATGGGGTCCGTTAGGAAATTGTGGTTGGAGTCTGAGGTTTTCTGGGGGACCATGTCCATGTGGCCCTGGATTATGACACCTCTTCTGTTTTCCATGCCGGGGGTGGCGGGAACGCGGATGATGATGTTGCCGCCTTTGTCACGGATTGTCTCAAAACCGTGGCTGATGCCCCAGTTGTAAAGGTATTCGATTACTTTTCCTTCATGCTTTGAAGGGCGGGGAATTTGGGTAAGATTGTAGAAGTTGTTCCAGACAATCTTGGGCTCAAGTTCTTTAATGCTCATACTATTATAATTGTATTAA
This sequence comes from uncultured Bacteroidia bacterium, assembly GCA_902768955.1. Lineage (GTDB taxonomy): Bacteria > Bacteroidota > Bacteroidia > Bacteroidales > UBA932 > Cryptobacteroides. The sequence goes on from CACXNH010000077.1 coordinate 6,633, forward strand.
ATTATTTTGCGGGATATGACGCTTCCTTGCCAAGCTGGTATACAGGAACACGGGTTTCCACAAGGGGACGGCCGTCTTGGGTGAGGGTGAGCCTGCATATCATGGGAATGCGGTATCTTATGAGGGCTGTCTTGCCTGCCCTTTTGGACTGGACGGGTGTGTCTTCCCTCACCAGGCCCTCTGGCTCCAGTTCAATGTAATATGGCGTGCCGCGGCCGTTGGACACAAGGCCACGGTCAGGGTCCGTGCGGAAAGCAAGGTATCTGTGATTCTTGATGCCGGCCTGGGGGATTACGTCAAAACTTGCCGTGAGAGTCCTCACCTGGCTGTAGCCGCGGAAAAGGGCAAGGTATTCCTCCTCCATCTGCCGGATTTCCTTGAGGGCGTCTGCAAGGGCGGCGCCGGAGAAAGTGGCATCGGTGTTGCCGGTTGCTATGTCAAGGCGCTGGGCCCGGAGTGAAAGGATGTGGCTTGCCGCTTCCTTTGCCTTGTCTTCAAGGGTTTTGGTCTCTATGAACTTCTCCTCCACGGGAACGCGCACAAATGCGGTGTCCGTAGGGATTTCCTTGTAAACCACGCGCTTTACCACCTTGCTGTCTCCGGTCAGACCCTTGTCGGTGAAATCAGGACGCATGGGAGGGAGGAAGCGCCATGTTACGCCAAGTTCACCCTTTTCTCCAAAGGAAACGAGCCCCTGGGCGCTCAGGGCCATCAGTTCCTGGACATCGGCCTCCAGAAGAGTGGCCGATTTACGGTCTGCCTCTACCTTTGGGGTGATGGTGGCGCTAAGGACGCGGGAGGTCACTTCATCGGCCCTGCGCACATCAATGCCAAGAAGTTTCTTTGCGAAGGCGGCATAGGGGCCGGCAAAGAAGGTTTCCTGCTCTGCCTCCACTTCAACGGTGATGGTGGTGGAGGGGAGGTAATACAAGCATTCCTGTGCCCGGGCACATATGCCAAGAAGGCAAGCGGCTATTGCCAGTACTATTCTTTTCATTTCCATCTCTTATGTGTCCAGAGGTAGTTCCACGGCTGATTGCGGAGATCTTCCTCAAGGAGTTTGTAATATTTTTCCATTATTGCCATGGGGGAGTGCCCGGAGGCTTTTTCCGTAATGGGAACGAATTCCATCCTGTAGCCGCCGTTTTCCCGGCAGGTGAATCTGAGATAAACAACGGCCATGTCCATACGGCAGGCAAGAGCAGCACCGCCTGTCATGGTGGGGGTTTCCCGGTTCATGAATCTGACTGTGTGCTTATGGCTGTAACTGTAGGGGAACTGGTCCGTAATGAAGCAGTAGCAGAACTTCTTCCCGGAATGTTCCTGGACATGGCGCACTATGTTCTGGGTGGGGATGTAACCGTCAAAGTCCAGGTCCTCAACAGGGGCGGCACGGTTTTGGGCCATGAACCTGTCCCAGAACTGGCTGTGAAGGGGAAGGTATGCAATTGCGAATGTACGTGTGGTAAAGAGCAGGGGCTCCGTGTATGTGTAATTGAGGATGCCTCCTATGATTTCCCAGTTTCCGGCGTGGGTCTGGAGAATCATGACCTGGGTGTTTTCCCTCAGGATACGGTTGAATTCCTCAGGGTTGACAATTTCAACGATATGACTGTCTTTCAAGCGTTTACGGCCATTTTCTCCCTTGCAGGAACCAAACCACAGAGCCTCCGTGAATATTCGCCCGAAGTGGTTGTAGAACTTTTTGTGGATTGCGTTTATTTCCGAGGCCGATTTTTCCGGGAAACTATGCTCTAGATTATCCTTCACTACATCTACCCTGTAACGCACTACATTACGCATGAGCCAGCCAAGGAAGCGCGCCATGGCATGATGAAACGGAAGGGGAAGCCGCCCCAGCAGACGGAGCGTTCCCCCGGCCAGTCCCTGCCATAGTGTCATTCCTTGAGCCATACGTATCCACAAATATAGTCATTATTTATGTAATAAAGAATTTGTTTTTCAGGAATTTAATGCCTATATTTGCAGTCCTTTTTGGGCCGGAAAAAGGCCTAATGCAGGATAACTTATTTATTAACAATTAATTAACAAACAATGGTTAACCAGTACGAAACCGTTTTCATTGCAACTCCCGTTTTGTCTGATGCCCAGATGAAGGAAGCGGTTGCCAAGTACGTCAAGCTCATCACAGACAACGGTGGTGAGGTTGTGTACCAGGAGGATTGGGGCCTGCGTCAGCTCGCTTATCCCATCCAGCACAAGACCACAGGTTTTTATTACCTGATCGAGTTCAAGGCAGACTCACAGTTCGTTGCCACCCTCGAAACCCAGTATCACCGCGATGAGCGCATCATCCGCTTCCTTACAGTCGCACTTGACAAGGATGCAGTTGCATACGCAGAGCGTCGTCGCGCTAACAAGGCCGCCAAAGCCGCTCCTGCAGCAGAGGCTCCCGCCGCAGAGTAATTACAGGAGGATAAAATTATGGCAAACGAAAACAAAGAAATCCGCTATCTGAATCCCCCTACCGTGGAGGTTCGCAAGAAGAAATACTGCCGTTTCAAGAAGGCAGGTATCAAGTATGTAGATTACAAGGATCCTGAGTTCCTCAAGAAGTTCCTCAATGAGCAGGGTAAGATCCTTCCCCGCCGCATCACCGGTACTTCCCTGAAGTTCCAGCGCAAGGTTGCCCAGGCTATCAAGCGTGCACGCTCCCTGGCCCTTCTTCCTTATGTTACTGACCTTCTTAAATAATCTGCCTTATGGAAATTTTACTCAAGAAAGATGTAGCCAACCTTGGCTATGCCGGTGAAATTGTAAAGGTTAAGGCCGGTTATGGTATGAACTACCTCATTCCTCAGGGATTCGCAGTTTCCGCAACTGAGTCCGTGAAGAAGCAGCACGCAGAGACCCTTCGTCAGCGCGCTCACAAAGAGGCCAAGCTTGTTGCAGACGCAGAGGCTCTTGCAGCCACCGTTTCCGCACAGGTTCTGGAAGTAAAGGTAAAAGTCTCCGAGAGCGGCAAGCTCTATGGCAGCGTTACCACTATGGACCTTGCAGAGGCACTCGCCGCCAAGGGCCTGAACATTGACAAGAAGGACATCACCATCCTCGCCGGTGAGGTTAAGGAAGTAGGTGAGTACGAAGCTTCCGTGAAGCTCTACAAAGCCATCAAGGGCACCTTCAAGTTTAATGTTGTTGCCGAGTAATCTTCGGCTGTCAAGAATGAATCAGCCCGCCAATCCGGCGGGCTGTTTTTTTATCTCTTTTTATTTTCCACGGCTTCTGAGAGGGCATCGCGGAAGGCGATGGCCGATTTTTCTATGTCATATTGTTCCATGGACTTGGCGTGCTTCATGCCCATTTCCCAACGCTCCTTGGGGTGGTCCAGCCAATAGTCTATGCGCTGGGCCAGGGCTTCCGGATTCTCTGCCGGGAACTTGCAGCGGCGGTCCAGGGCAAATTGCGAAGTGCCGCTGTATTTGCTTACGGCAATGATGGGGCAGGCGCCCTGCTGCATGGCTTCCATGATGGACAGGCCTTCTACCTCGATGGG
>CACXNH010000078.1 GCA_902768955.1 uncultured Bacteroidia bacterium
CAAAGATAAATTCAAATCGGTTGACTCCAAAAACCTTTGTAATTACCTAACTCTCAATATTTTCAAAGAACTTTTATGATTTTTTAGTGGACACTAATGACATACATTTATGAAAACAAAAAACATGAATCTTCTTTGTGGTTTGGCATTGTTTGTCGCCACTATTTGTTTGACCTCTGCACAGACCGTAGATAACGTCAATCAAACGGATGGAGCGACAATACTTATAGTGCGCCGTCCCACAAATCCCCAAGGCAACAGCCCTCGTAATCTAATTACCACCCCTTTCTCTGCTGAACTTCTAGAATTTGGATTGTTCCTATCGGCAGATACGGATTGTGGCTATGTAGACGTGACACTCTCATCCCTTGAAGGAGATTGTTTTAACACTATCTTTGACACAGCCGATGGTGCCATACTTCTACCTGTTAACGGAAACACCGGCGACAACTACACCATTACCATTGTTACCAATGACGGAATAATCTATGAAGGAAACTTCTACCTATAGTTTCTATCTAATCGTCATTTAATTACATAAACCTACTAACCATTTTTTAACACTATGAAGAAAGTATTCTACTTCGCACTGCTGTCTATTCTTATCAGTGCATGCTCAAATCAGCAAAAGGAACTAACCACTCCATATTTGCCCTCCTCCAGCGAGTCCGATATTTACACCAAGGCCTCTATTAATGATGATTATCTGGTGACAGAACAGGATTTGGATGCTTATACTCATTATCTTGCAGTTCACGATTCTTATAAGGACAATCCTGTTCATTCAATTGAGCCTTATGAGATAGGCGGCAAGAACTTATTTTACATCATTAATCTAAAAGAAGGATGGCAAATCTTGTCTTCTGACAAACGAGGCCCCATTATTCTAGCTCAGAGTAAAGAAGGCAAGTTTGGCCAGGAATTATCTAATGAGGAAGAACAGGCGTGGTTTGAGACTATCGCGGGCCAAATTGCATATAGGAACGAACACCCGGACAATTATTACAAGGACTTATCGCAAGAAGGCGTAGAAAACGAAAACAAATGCTTAGACTTTTGGAAAGCAATTAATGCCGATACATCCTTTCTTCTGGCACATCTCAACAGAAAACAACAGTTTGAGAGTGGAATGCGATTGACTCCATCTCGAGTATATACTGTTGAAGTACTTTACGATTCAGTGGATCACCTAATACCTGTTTACTGGAAACAGGGGGATCCATTCAACTTGTATTGCCCGCTTAAGAGTGAGTCGTCTACTCAGCGTTGTCCAGCGGGCTGCGGACCAATAGCTGTAGCGCAAACGGCTTACTATCTCCATTATAATCTTGTCCATCACCCATCAAATAGTCCTTCATCCGGTTCCTGCACTGGGTGGGTTGACAATTACACTCAGGCTTTCTCAAATTTTACTAATACCACTTGGGGCAATATGGCCAATTCCAACGATCCGTATGGATATGCAGCTTTGTTCATAGGATACATCGGAAAGGAAACACATACAACATATGGGGCAAATTCATCTTCTACATTTTTTTCACGTGTCGCCTCCATTTTTGGCAGCCATTTCGGCATTCATTATCAGACTGGGACCTATCAAGAAAATATCGTGTTTTCCGATATTCAGTCTGGCCTTCCGGTGATTTGTCTAGCACAGTCTTCAACCGGCGGTCACTTCTTTATCCTTGACGGCTATAACAGCTACGTTACCGAAACACATTATGAGTATACTCTTCCTTCCGGAAATGTCGTAGAATCAATTACATTATCCGATCCCTATCTTAAGGAGTATAGAATAAACTGGGGCTGGGGCAGTTATGGTAGAACATCAACTTATTCTGCAAGTGGATCTTGGCTCGGATATGACTCTAACAGGTTAATCGTATACGATTTCATGTCAGAATCTAAATAATTTTACGTATATTTGGTAATAAACCACATAAAACCACATAAACTATGAGACATTGTGTTATTCTGTTTTCGTGCTGCATGGCATTATGCTTCCTAGTTTGGAACTGCGGAACCAAAACTGAGAATAAAGGCTCTGCCAACAGCACTCCAATTACAATCTCCTCACCTGAACCTTCCGGAACAATTTCGGCCATATCTCTTAGCGACGGACAAAAACAGCAGCTGCAAAACGGCAATGCGTTCGCACTCCGCTGCATGCAAACCATTTATTCGCAGGGAGGCGGTGAAAACATCCTGCTATCCCCGCTCAGTTTACAGTACGCCCTTGCAATGGCAACTAACGGTGCCAGCGGAAAGACTGCAGAAGAAATCACAAGCACACTTGGATACTCAAGCGACCTTCCGGGCCTGAACACCTTCATGAAACAGCTTATGGACCAGTTACCCGCACTGGATGCCAATGTAGAGCTGAAGGTCACCAACGCCATGCTCACAAGTGACAAGTATAAAGTTCAGAGTTCCTTTAAAGAAACCCTCAACTCCGGATACTATGCCCCCGTGGAGTATGTCAACATGGATGACATCTCCCTTACAGTAAACCGCATAAATGAATGGGCAAGCCGAAACACCAACGGCTTCATCAATCCATTCATCACAGAGAACGACTTACCCTCCAATCTGGTCTCGATCATACTCAACGCATTATATTTCAAGGCAAAATGGTCCGATTATGGTGGCATGCCCATCTTTAACCCAGACTTTACCAATCCCGCACAACCGTTCTACTGCGCCGACGGAACGCAGACTTCGGCCGACTACATGAGAACATCCATATACTTTGACTACGCCAAGAGAGACGGATATCAGGCAATTGAACTCCCGTATGCCGGCAGAAAGTTCGCAATGTATGTACTGCTACCAGACTCCAAGGACGCAAAGAACGGCGTAGGAAAACTGCTTGAAGCACTTCCCAACGGAGAATGGAAAGCACTGCTTGAAAGCATGAAGACCGGGCCCGAAGTACATCTCAGCCTGCCAAAGTTTGACATTACAGAGCAGGTTACTTTACGCAGCACCCTTGAAAAGATGGGTATCAACAAAGCATTCGATTCCGCCTATGCCGAATTTGACCACATGATTGAAGACGGAAGCGGTTTGTTCATTAGCGAAATACTCCAGAAAAGCAGGATAAGCGTAACCGAATGGGGAACCGAAGCCGCATCCGTAACCATGGAGATGATAGGGAAAGAAAGCGAGCCTGGTGAACATGAAGAGGTTACCTTCACCGCAGATCATCCGTTTGTATATATCATAGCCGAAAAATCGTCCGGAGCAATCCTGTTTGAAGGTGTATTTGGCGGAAAATAAAGTTCGCAATAGAATTTTTTAAAAATTTCTTGCATTTATAAAATCAATTCCTCATCTTTGTAACAGAATGAGAATGAGTAACAATAACAACTGGTGGCGCGCTTGCAGAGAAAACCTGTAAGTCACTTCGCCGTAGTTATATGTATAGATTGGCCTGCTGACTTACAGCGGGCCATTTTTTTGTGATTTTTTGAAAACAAGGTCTGACGGACAAAACTTTTCGACCGGCTAGGCTTTTTGAATATAGGTCTGACGGACAAAACTTTTTCGACTATGGAGAAAAAGTTTTAGTCCGGAAGACCAAAAAAAGAAGACCGAAAAAAGAAAACAAAAACTTTAAAATAATAGTAGTTATGCGACAGAAAAAGTACCTGCTTCCGGAATCGGAGATTCCTACGCACTATTTCAACATCCAGGCAATCATGCCCAACAAGCCGCTGCCGTTCCTTCACCCCGGAACAAAGCAGCCGCTTAAGCCCGAGGACCTCTACCCCATCTTCTGCAAGGCCTGCGCAGACCAGGAACTGAACCAGACGGATGAGTGGATCCCTATCCCGGAGCCCGTACGTGAGCAATATGCCGCATACCGCTGCACTCCGCTGGTGAGAGCCTATGAACTGGAAGCCGCCCTTGGAACCCCGGCCCACATCTACTTCAAGAATGAGAGCGTAAGCCCGGCAGGCAGCCACAAACTGAACTCTGCCATCGCCCAGGCATACTATGCCAAGGAACAGGGAATCACCAATCTTACCACGGAAACCGGCGCCGGCCAGTGGGGCGGTGCCCTGAGCTATGCCACCAAGAAATTCGGCATAGACTGCGCAGTATATATGGTAAAGGTAAGCTATGAGCAGAAGCCTTTCCGGCGCTCAATCATGCAGGCTTTCGGAGCAGCCGTCACGCCTTCACCTTCAATGAGTACCCGTGCAGGTAAAGACATCCTTACGGCCAACCCCAATGACCGCGGATCTCTTGGCTGCGCCATATCCGAGGCCATAGAACTTGCCGTAAGCACCCCTAACTGCAAATATGCCCTTGGTTCAGTACTCAATCATGTGTGCCTGCACCAGACAGTTATCGGCCTGGAGGCAGAGAAACAGATGGCCCTTACCGGGGAGTACCCGGACATTGTGATTGCATGCTTTGGCGGCGGTTCCAACTTCTGCGGCATTGCGCTGCCCTTTATGAGGCACGTCATCTCCGGGCAGAAGAAAACCCGCTTCATTGCGGCGGAGCCTTATTCCTGCCCCAAACTCACCAAGGGTAAATTCGAGTACGACTTTGGTGACGAGGCCGGCATGACTCCCCTCCTCCCCATGTTCACCCTCGGCCACACCTTCAAGCCCGCTTCCATCCACGCAGGCGGCCTCAGGTATCATGGCGCCGGCGTCATCCTTTCCCAGCTTATGAAGGATGGCTATATGGAGGCTGTTGACATTGAGCAGCTTGACTCTTTCAAGGCCGGTGTCCTGTTTGCCCAGACGGAAGGCATCATCCCCGCCCCTGAAAGCTGCCATGCCATTGCAGCCACTATCCAGGAGGCCCTTAAGTGCAAGGAAACCGGTGAGTCAAAGACCATCCTTTTCAACCTCTCCGGCCACGGATTTGTGGATATGGCCGCCTACGACAGCTACTTCTCCGGAGAAATGCAGAACTACCACGTCTCAGACGAAGACCTGGCCAAGTTCATAAAGAGCGCCGATGCTCTCAACAAATAACTGAACGGGAAAGGGCCTCCAGATCGGGGGCCTCTCCTGTAAATAGGCTGTAACCGGTTATTGCCTGGTGGAGAATCCACCTTAAACCGCTGATATATTTCCGGCAGGGGGCCGATGAAAGGGAGGGGTGCTTATAATCCGCCTCAAGGACCACGGCGTTCCTAAGGAGATTCCCGGTCAAGCCGGGAATGACGGGGGGTATCACACCCGGCAACGGTTCTACCGTCACACCCGGCACCGACCGGGCGTCTCCGGGAACAGTGTAAATGACAAGGTCCGGAGTAAGCGTGCCGATATCATCCAGAGAAACGGCTTCACAATTATGGGCAGCAGCAAGCGCGGCTGCCTTTTTATATGTCCGGTTGGCGATGGTGATGGTTTTGGAGCCAAGGATTTTGGAGCCTACAACAGCAGCCATGGCAGCACCGCCGGCCCCGATGACAAGGGTATTTTCCGGCAGAAAACCCGTCTCACGGACCGCCCCAACTACGCCGTCAACGTCTGTGTTGTAACCATGCAGAAGGCCGTCAGGGGCCTTTACAACAAGGTTTACGGCGCCGCAATCCCTTGCTCCGTCAGAGAGAACATCCACGGCCCGGAAGGCATCCTGCTTATAGGGAGCCGTGACATTTATGCCGTGGTAATCCTTCAGGAAAAGCGCCCAGGCCTGATCGAAGGGGGCGTCTATGAGGTCATAGGGGTATCGGCCCTCATAAGCCGCGGCAAAAAGGCGGGGACTCAGGGAACCCGCTACAGGATGGCCGATCAGCGCAAAACGTTTCATCTGCGGAAGAAAGTTTGGCTCACATAGCACCATAAACCTGTTACGGCCTGGGCGAGAAGCTGGGTTTCGTGGTTGAGGGTGGCGTAAATCATTCCGCTGCCCATGGGAATACCGTATATGGCCTGCATGACAGTGGCAACGGCTCCGTGGAATGCCCCGAATCCTCCGGGGACAGGGATAAGGGTAGAGAGACTTCCGGCAACGGTAAGGTCAAAAGCACTTGCCCCGGTGAGCGCCGTAAAGGGCTCTATGTCTTTGAGGGCCCAGACTATGAAGGCGCTTGTGAGCCAGAAACTGACCCAGATAGATACGGTGTATAGTATGAACAGCCAGGGCTTTTCAAGTTTGCCCACAGACATGATGCCGCGGCCTATACCCGTTATGAAATCCCAAAGTCTCTGAAGGAAGCCCCAGCGGGACCTGAAGATGTAGCTGAGGATGATTATGGCAAATGCCGATACTCCAAGGACTCCGGCCGCCCAGGCTATTTTTACTGCCATGTGAAAATCCATGGTATCCTTCATCTTGTTCCAGGTTCCGACAAGGAAAATCAGAGAAAGTGTGGCAAGGACAATGGCGTCTATACCTTTTTCGGCCAGGTATGTGCCGATTGCGGCATCCCAGGTAAGACGTTTTTTACCATCCTTGTCCGTTCCGGCATTCTTGACCACATAACCTATTTTCACCACCTCCCCAAGGCGCGGAAGAACCATGTTTGCCACAAAGCCTATTCCATAGGCGTTGATTACATCCTTCTCAGAGATGGACGCGGCAATTGGCTTAATGAGCATATGCCACCTGAGCCCCCTTACCGCAATAAAAACACAGCCTGTAAGAAATGACGCTATGACATATTCCCACTTGCACATCTGAAGGGCCCGGAGGAATTCCTTCCAGTCAATGGATTTTACACAGAACCATACTAGGACCACCGCCACGGCAGTCCAGAAGATATACTTGAGGATATTTTTGACTTTGTTGTCCATCGGCCACACAAAGGTAATGGAAAATCCGTAAAAAATGGCTATTTTTGCAGGTAATATCACCTTTTATGAAATCTATCTTAGGCATAGGCAACGCCCTCACGGACATCCTGGCTGTCCTCCCGGACGACACCCTCCTCAAAAAGTTCCACCTCCCGCTTGGCAGCATGCAGCACGTAGACATGGAAACCGGAGACCGGATCTGGGAAGAACTCAAGCACTACGGCGTAAAGTACGTTCCCGGCGGCAGTGCGGCCAATACCATTACCTGCACGGCCATATTTGGGATGGAATCCGCGTTTGTCGGAAAAATCGGCAATGATGACCTGGGGAACCTCTTCAAAAGCACCATGGAGCAGTATGGCGTTAAGGCCCAGATGCTCTACTCCCGGAAATCCAGCGGCCGTTGCATGGTGTTTATCACCGGCGCCAACGCAGAGCGCACTTTTGCCGATTATATGGGCGCTACCCTTGAACTGGGGCCGGAAGACCTTGACGCTTCCTTCTTTGAAGGCTACGATTACTTCCACATAGAAGGTTACCTGGTCCAGAACCAGGAACTCATCTCAAAGGCCGCTCGCCTTGCAAAGGCAGCGGGCTGCATCATATCCATAGACATGGCTTCCTACAATGTGGTGGAATCCAACGATGCCTTCTTCCACAATCTTGTAGAAAATTACGTAGATATCGTTTTTGCAAATGAATCAGAGGCCAAGGCTTTCACAAAGATGGAGCCCAGTGATGCAATCGATGAACTGGCACGTCACTGCTCCATTGCCGTTGTAAAGGTGGGCAAGGCCGGGTCCATGGTAAAGTCCGGAGATGAGTACTACTTCATAGAGCCCTGGCCCGCAAATCCTATTGACGCTACCGGCGCAGGAGATACCTATGCGGCCGGATTCCTTTACGCCCATTCCCTTGGTATGCCGCTCCTTGTCTGCGGCCAGATTGGATCCATCATTGCGGCAAAGGTGGTGGAAGTGATAGGTACAAAGATAGACATCCCCCGCTGGAGGGAAGCAAAGGATGAAATCCGCGCCCTGATTGCCGCAAATTCCAATGATCCCCTGCCTCCCCTGAACTGATGAAAAAGTATCTTATTGTTTTCCTTATATCAATGGTTCCGCTCATAGAACTTCGCGGAGCCATTCCTTATGCCGTGGGCTTCGGGCTGCCCATAGTGCCCTCCATCATTGTTTCCGTGCTTGGGAATATGCTGCCCGTGCCGTTCATATTCCTTTTTGCACGCCGCATCCTGGACTGGGGCAAGGACAAAAAACTCATTGGCGGCTTCTGCCGCTGGTGCCTTGAG
>CACXNH010000079.1 GCA_902768955.1 uncultured Bacteroidia bacterium
AGATACAAAAAAGATTGCAGAACGCCAAATAAATTTAGTGCTCTGCAACTTTTTTCATCGGCCTTATGGCCTATTCAGAGGGGTTTTTCAGCGGCCTCGCCGTAAAATCCAACCTCGCCCAAACAACCTACGAACCTCGCCCAGCGGAGAGGCAGCCAAACAAGACCAAATGACCTACCAACCTCGCCCAGCGGAGAGACAGCCGAACAAAACCAAATGACCTACCAACCTCGCCCGGCGGAGAGCCAATTCTCATCCAAAGGTGACGGCCTCTGTTAATAGTTTGGCCCGTCTTTTGCCTTCGAGGTGTTTCGATTGTGTTAAAACCTATAGTTATGAAGAAGGCAATTTGTTTACTGCTGGGAGCCGGGATGGTTCTGGCAGGATGCACAAAAGAGGACATCTTTTCCGCAAACTCCAGCACTTCTTCTTCAACCCCGTCCGCCGATACGGACAGTTATGAGGAGGAGGAGGACGATATCTCAAAAACCAATTTTGACCGCACAATCTCAATTGTGTGGAGCGGTTCCGGCGCATCGGTGAGCGGTGACGCCAATTCAGTTGTGACCGTAAGCGGGGCAGATGTAACCGTGGATAACACCAAGACCACAGAAAAAGTCAAGTATGAGCTCTCCGGAAGCAGCACCGCCGGCTCCCTGAAACTCTATTCCAACAACAAGCAGGCGCTGGTTCTGAACGGCCTTGCCCTTACAAACCCCGGCGGGGCCGCCATCAACAACCAGGGCAAAAAGCGCTGTTTTGTAGTGGTAAACGGCACAAATTCGCTTGCAGACGGCAGTTCCGCAACTTATACAACATCCGCAGAAGAGGACCTCAAGGCAGTGTTTTTCTCCGAGGGCCAGCTCATCTTCTCCGGAGAAGGCAGCCTCACTGTTACGGCCAGCAACACTGAAGGAAAGTCCGGCATCACCTCTGATGATTACGTGCGCGTTACCGGCTCCCCGTCCATCAAGATTACCGCCGGAAGCAGCGCCGGCCACGGACTCCGCGGCAAGGATGCCGTTGCAATTGAAGGGGGCACGGTGGAGGTTAATGTATCGGCCGATATGAAAAAGGGCATCGCATCAGACTCCCTGGTGGTGCTGAACGGCGGCGTAACCACTGTGAAAGTCTCGGGCGGCACCGCCTACGACAGCGAAGACGCGGAGTACAAGGCTTCCGCGGGCGTAAAGGCCGATCAAGTGTTCAAAATGAATGACGGCACTCTCACCGTGACCAGCTCCGGCCAGGGTGGCAAAGGAATTACCGGTGACGCCGTGGCTTATTTCAACGGCGGAACGGTGAATGTTACCGTAACCGGCAGCAACTACGGATCTTCCTCCGGCGGAGGGTTCGGCCCCAGGGCAACTGCCTCCACTGACAACTCCAAGAGCGCAAAAGCCATCAAGTTTGACGGGGATATCCACTTCAACGGAAGCACCGTCAATGCATCGGCCTCAAATCATGAGGCAATAGAATCCAAGGGCGCCATGGACATCACCGGAGGCATAGTTTATGCCAAGTCTTCCGACGACGCCATCAATTCCGCAAAGGACCTTACCATTTCCGGAGGCAGCGTCTGCGCCTACTCCACAGGCAACGACGGCATGGACGCCAACGGCAACCTCTACATCAAAGGCGGTCTGGTTTACGCAATAGGCGCCTCCTCCCCGGAAGTTGGAATTGACGCCAATTCCGAGGGCGGATACAAACTGTACCTGACCGGCGGCACTCTGGTTGCAATTGGCGGCCTTGAAAATGGTTCCTCGCTGTCCCAAAGCTGCTACAGCGCCTCTTCATGGACAAGGGACACCTGGTATTCCATCACCGTCGGGGGCACCACTCACGCTTTCAAGACACCATCAAGCGGCGGTAGCGGCCTTGTTGTCTCCGGCTCTTCGAAGCCAAGTGTACAAAGCGGGGTAACCAGCAGCGGCGGCACTTCCGCCTGGAACGGAATGGGCGTTCTTAACTGCAGCGTGAGCTCAGGAGAGGCCGTAAGCCTCGGCGATTACTCCGGTGGAGGCGGCATGGGCGGCCCCGGCGGCGGAAATCAGCCCGGCGGCGGTCCTGGAGGGCGTCATTAATTAAAGGTTTTTCTTATATTTGTATTTATTATGAAACGACTTCTCACTTTGGCGGTTACTGCCCTGCTTCTCATTCCTGGAGCATGGGCCCAGGAGAACACCCCAAAAATAAACAAGAAAAACCTTGTCATCAAGGAATGGAACACTGATCCCAAGGGCACAAACAAGGTCCTGGACCACGTTACCACTTTCTCACCGGAAGGGAAAAAGGTAGAGGAAATAGAGTACAGCACCACCGGCCAGAAGTGGCGCAAGCGTTTTGAGTACGGCCCTGACGGCAAGGTGTCAAGGGAACTTGTGTACGATGACCGCAACAAACTCCAGACTTACAAAACCTTCGAGTGGAACGAGTTCTCCCGCAAGAAGGTCCAGTACACCTACAGCGCCAAAGGCAGGCTCCTGAGCATAAAGCACTACGAATACATTGCCCAGGATGCCGGGAATTAGCAACATACTGCTGGAGAAGGCTGTAGAGGCTATCGGCCCCATTTCCCTGGAAGAGATGGATGGAGTAAAACTCCTGAACAGGATAGACACAAAGTACCTCACCAATGAAGCCGGGCTTGTGACTGTCCTTGAGGATGCCGCCGCGGCCGGGTACAGGGCGCTTGTGGTGGAAGGGAAGAAGATGAGCCGATACACCTCCGTCTATTATGACACGGAAGGGCTTAGGATGTTCATGGACCATCACAACCGCCGCCTAGTGCGCCAGAAAGTACGCACCCGCACCTACGTGGAATCCGGGGAAACCTACCTGGAGATAAAGCGCAAGAACAATCACGGCCGCACCAAGAAAAAGAGGATGGTGATTCCACGGGCGGAACTGATGGATTTCGGGGCCGATACCAAGGCCTGCGAATTCCTGGCGGCAAAGTCCTGGTTCACGAAGGACCAGCTTTCCCCCGTCCTTGACACCCGTTTCAGACGCATCACGCTGGTGAATCCAGCCCTGACGGAGCGCCTTACCATAGACACGGAGCTTTGCTTCACCAATTTCCGCACTGGCCGGGAAACAGACCTTCAGGATGCTGTCATAATTGAATTAAAGCAGGACGGCCGGGCCCGGAGCCAGATGAAGGGCATCCTCCTTGACCACCGCATCAAGCCCGTCCGCGTAAGCAAATACTGCATTGCAGAAACCCTGACGGACCCTTGTGTCAAAAGCGGCAGGTTCAAGGTGAAGGTAAGGACAATTGAAAAGACTATCGGCAATAAACTCATAATCAGATGATAAACTTCCTTTCACGCTTTGTCCAGGAGGATCTTGCGGATTTTGGCAACCTGGACGCCGCCGACGACATGCTCCTTGATGTCCAGACCATCACGGACGCAATGATGACAACCGCCCAGAAGATAGGTGAACTGGGAATCCGATTCGCCCTGAACCTTCTGGTGTGCTGGCTCCTGGTGCACTTCTTCTATTACAGGAAAAGCCGCCGCAGAGACTACTACTTCACGTTTATAGTGTTCTCGTCGGCCATGCTCACCCTGCTCTATATCATGGGCAACGTAGAGGTGGGAGTGGGCCTCACGCTGGGTCTGTTTGCCATTTTCGGCGTTATCCGCTACCGCACGGAAACAGTTCCCATCCGGGAGATGACATATCTGTTTATAATCATAGCGCTGGCTGCCGTGAACGGCCTTGCACCGCTTTACCACGTTGTTGACATTGCAACCTCCCCCCACTATGTCCTTGGCTGGGGAAATGTTGGTGTTATGGCCCTTGTGAACGGCATCATGCTGCTTCTGGTGTGGGTGCTTGAGAGCGAGAGCCTTGTAAAGCACGTCACAACAAAGCTTGTGCAGTATGACAGGATAGAGCTCATCGTCCCTCAAAAGAGGGAAGAACTCATCGCAGATCTTGAAAAACGCCTTGGCGTGAAGGTGGAGAACGTGGAAATCGGCCATGTGGATTTCCTTAAGGATTCCGCCATGATAAAAGTGTATTACAGGCTGGGAAAAGGTGAAAGCAACTCAGTGAACACCGTCACCCGCGAAAAAGATTACGTAGGATGAAAAAGTTAGTATTAGCACTGGCTCTGCTGCTTCCGGGGGCAGCCTTCGGCCAAACCTTTTATACCGGAGCCCGCGCATCCGTGGGTGTGGATTACAAGATTAAGAAAGGGCTTCACGTGGAGGCCCGCGAAGAATTGAGGACGGCGGAAAATTTCACCGGCATTGAGAGTCTCCGCACTACCATCGGCGTAAGCTACAAACCCCTCAGCTTCCTTAAAGTGGGCGTGGGATATACCCTCATCAACCCCTACAAGATTGGAAAGGAGCTTGACACGGACGTTTATTACACCGGCTTCTGGGCGCCAAAGCACAGACTGTTTGCCGATGTAACCGGTACCCTGAAAGCGGGGAAATTCAACTTCTCCCTCCGTGAACGCCTGCAGTTTACCCACAATGCGTACGATGCCCTCAATGTGTACCAGAGCACCCGCAACGCCCTTGCCCTCAAGTCAAGGATAGCCGTAAAATACAAGGGCTGGCGCACTGTGGAGCCGTCACTTTCATTTGAGGTGCGCGCCGCCCTCAATGACCCCTGGGGCTATGCTTCCGGCTCAGCAAAAACCACCAACGAGACCAACAGGGAATACTACGACTACACCCATACCGGGTACACTCATGCCTATATCAACCGTCTCCGCCTCAACCTTGGCACAGACATAAACCTGAGCAAGTATCACACTCTCAACCCTTACGTGCTCTTTGACTACAATATGGACTATGAGATAGACACCAACGGGGCCGATAAATGGGCCACCAAGGGTGTTCGCGTCTTCTCTGACGGCACCGGCTGGTTCTACAGCATGGGGCTTCTCGTTGGCCTGAAATATACGTTCAGTTTCTGAGTATCAATGAATTAAATGTATAGGGGTGCACCAAAAAGTGCACCCCTATACATTTAATATGCTGAGTATCAGCTTATTCTCCCAAGCCTTTCTTTACGGCGGCGCTAAGTTCGTCGTAGAGGGCGTCCGTCTTTTCAAACAGTTCCTTGCGGATGCTGGTGAAGCATACCTTGGGCTTCTCTGCGCCTGCGCTCTTTGCAAC
Organism: uncultured Bacteroidia bacterium; assembly: GCA_902768955.1. Classification (GTDB taxonomy): domain Bacteria; phylum Bacteroidota; class Bacteroidia; order Bacteroidales; family UBA932; genus Cryptobacteroides. The sequence goes on from CACXNH010000079.1 coordinate 5,148, forward strand.
CTTCTCACGGAGATCATTGAAAAGGTCTACGGCCTTGTCAATAAGGTTTGCGATTTCGTCGGCGTTCTTGCCGGGGTTTACGTTAAGGAAGAGGGTGCAGTCATCTACGAATGCGCCGATCACGTACTCAATGTCTTTTTTGATGTCTCTAAGATTCATATCTCTTTGAATTAATTCGGTGCAAAGATAGTGATTTTTCTTGAAATACGGTCTTTTTTTGCCACCACCTGCCAGCCCGGCGCGCAAGGTGGAAGGTGGTCGCCAAGGAAGGTGCGGAGGTCGTGACTGATCATTTGGCCATGACCTGCCGCCACGTCTTGTTTATGATGACAGGAGGGACATGGTCCCCGTTTGAGACATCCCGTACCTCCACATGGTTTGCCCTTGTGGCAAGTGCTGACGACTGTTTCGCGGGATAAGCCATGTCCCAGCGGACAAACTCCTCATAATCATATTCCCAATCATCTCCAAAGGCGAGTTTATGGATACGATACCAAATCGCTTCGCGGGAAGGAGCATTATAAGTGTTATAACTGTCATCAAGGTACGAATTCATAATACTGTTGAGTGAAGGTCTCCATACGCCATAATAATATGTTGCCCCCCCTTCGAAGATACCAACTCCTTCATTTTTGTACCTCTCATCTTTCAGGAATCTGGACCATTTGACCAGATCCGGGTCGGAGGTGTAGTCAATATTCTTCCCCCATCCGCGATCCGGGATTGACGCGTCAGGAATCGACTCGGAGGGAATCCTGCCGTAGGATGCATATGCATACTCATCATACAGTTTCGCGAATCCGTGTCCGGCTTCATGACACAAAAGGTGAATTCTTCCATCCTCGCCTTCTGGAGTGTCATAAAAGACGATAGCCATTCCGCTGCCATAATCGCCGGGGTTATCCGATGAATACATATATGTCGTTCCGCTCGAACCTCTGTTATTGATGTTGACAAGTATCAGCGTCTCATCAAGATCCGCAACCGCTTTCAGCGCATATTCCACGACTTTTTCAGAATCCCCTCGTGCGCCTCCTCCACCATAATATGTCTCGAATGCTGTCTCCGCGAATTGGGCGGGATTCCTGGAAACTGCCCCGACGCTGTAAACATCGAACAGATGTCTATGTGATTTATACGGTTCCAACGAGAAAAGGTCTTCCATGGCCTGGTTCATCGCAAAGTCGAAAAAGCCGCTTGTAAAATCCCTGTCAGTATATATGTCACCGGTGATGACAATGTTTATGCCCTTACCTTCCGTATGGGTCTGCAACTTCTTGACTTCACCGTCGTGTGAATAATCGGTGGATTCGTAAATGTCGAGCGTGAAACCATACCCTTCCTGCTGAGGAAGGATATATCGTTCAGGATTCCATCTGTTTTTCCAGCCGTCCGATTCGAAAACCTTTCGGGGAATCAGGCCTGACATCCGATTCCCATTTATAACCAATCCATCAAGTTCAGGAAGATCCGCAATTGATTCAGGAATACTGCCCGCTATATTATTATCGCTTAACCAAATTAAAAAAAGCTTTTTAAGGTGTCCCAACCATTCAGGCAACTGGCCCTCCAACTCATTACCGGCGACTCCCAGAAACTCCAGATTTTCAAGATTCCTCATAGACTCCGGCAAGGAACCTGTCAGGTGATTCACGTGCCTTGGATCCAAGGTGCTGTTTAGCTGGAGCCATTGAAGACTGGACAGATTCCCTATCTCCGATGGAATTTGACCGGAAAGCGAATTCGCGAATAAGTCGAGTGTTGTAAGATTCGCCAGTCTTCCGATGCTCCTGGGAATCTCACCGCTGAACCTGTTCCCGGCAAGAACTAATTCAGTCAGGCTGGACAAGTCTCCTATCACGTCCGGAATATTACCGGAAAGATCATTGTCTTCGAGATTCAGGGTACTCAAATAATGCAGATCCGCTATCTGAGCAGGAAGTGCTCCAGACAGTTGGTTGTTTTTCAATTCAAGAGAAACAACCCGACCGAACACATCTGTCTTGACTCCATACCATTCGCCCAATGGCTTGTCCGAACACCAGTTGTCTTTATGCGTCCAAACGGCGCCCCCGGTCGCATAGTAGAAAGCCTCCAGTGCCGCTCGCTCCGTCTCGTAGACAGAGGGCGTGACAGTAACAGAGCAGGTGGCGGTTTTTTCACCGGATGTGGCGATGATGGTCGCGGTTCCTTCCGTCAGGGCCGTCACGACACCGTCTTCCGACACAGTGGCGACATCCTCGTTGTCAGTCGACCACGTGACTGTCTTGTCCGTGGCGTTGTCAGGGAGTACCGTGGCTGTCAGTTCCAGCGTCTTCCCTTCCTCCAGTTCCGCGGTCTCAGGATCGATTTGGACTGAGGTTACGGCAATGAACGGATCCTGCTCGAAGGTTAGGGTTATTGCCCCAACTTTCCCTGCGTTGTCCTTCACTGTCGCTTTGCCGGTACGGGCTTCGCCTTCATTTGCATCGACCTTGAATACCAGCGTGCCGCTCTGCATCGCCTTGGTTTCCACAAAGTGGAGCCAGGACTGGGCAGCCTGTTCGATCTCGACGGTGTAAGAGGTATTGTACTGTATTTTGAACTCTGCCGTACCGCCCTGGACGGGTACCTTCGCGGTATTTCCGGTAATCATGATCTTCGCCTGCTCTGTGACCTTCACTGAGCAGGTTGCCGTCTTGTCGCCGTCTGCCGTGACGGTAATGGTGGCCGATCCGGCCTTTACTGCCGTGACCTTGCCGTTGTCGTCAACCGTCGCTACTGCAGTGTCGGAGGACTTCCAGCTGACTTTCTTGTTGGTTGCGTTGTCAGGAGAGACGGTCGCGGTGAGCGTCTCCGTGCCTCCCTCGATCAGGTCGAGCGAGGTCTTGT
>CACXNH010000080.1 GCA_902768955.1 uncultured Bacteroidia bacterium
GGCAGGCAAAGCAGCCACGCCAGAAAGGCCGATAAGCACAAAACCACCCATATTTTGTGCCCAAAGATCCATTTTAGGGCTCTTTGAGCACATTTATGGGCCTTTTTTGTGCCTGTCATAATAAGTTACTGCACAACTGCCACGCCGTCAGGGGTGCTGGCGTTGATGGCTGGCTGGTACATTGCCTCGCATACGGCGGCTGGCATCACATATTTGCCCTCATACGCTGCACGGAGGCCGATAGAGAATGTCTTGAACCTTCCTGCAGGCAGGCCGAAGAACCAGCTGGCCCTGGAGTCACGGATGTCAAGGTGGTCATAGCCGTCTTCCTCAGTTACTGCGCCGGTGAGGCGGTCGTTGAGGATTTCCCAGCCGGAAGGGATGGCGAGGCTCAGTGCCAGGGACTCCAGCGCGCGGGCGGGGGAGTCATTGGTCACTTTGATCACAGCCTTGAAGCGTGTACCCTGTGCAATGGCCTGGGGATTGAGCGGCCTGCCGTCTTCACCCACATACTTTACTTCCAGTTTGAGGCCGTTGGAGAGGGCCTTGGACCTTGCCTCGCGGGAAGTGGTGAGAATGGTGCCGTAGAGCCTTCCTTCCGTGGTGTTCTGAACCTTCTTTTCATTCTCCTTCACGGTGGGAGCGCTTGCGGGTACCTTATCATAGAGTGCCCTGTATGCAACGGCAGTGAAGGCGCTTTCCTGGGTGGAAAGATTGGAAGCGGGCAGTTCTTCGGAAGCCAGCGCAAGGGCGTCGGCAATCCTTTCCGTGCGCACAAGTGCCTCAAGGGCCACCATCCTGTCGCGGGTGGATGTCCCGAAAGTGATATTGTAGGGGTCGTATTCCGGGAATTCCCTGCCTATCCCTTCAAGGAGGGCATCGGCCTGGGCCTTTTTCCCTGAGAGTGCATAAGCGCTTGACAGCATCCAGCGGGCGCGTTCTCCAAGCTTTCCGGATTCTTTCAGGCGGTTCATGGAAGAGAGGTTGGGCTCACCGGCAAGGGCAAGGACGTAGAGCCTGTATGACTCATCAAGTTGAGGGAACCAGTCCTCTCCAAGCAGCCTGAAAGCCTGACTCATCTTCTTCTGAAAGCTCTTCCAGGACTTGACAACACCGGGGTTCACGGCAAAGCCTTCCTTTCCGGCAAGCGTGAGGAAGTGACCGGCCATAGAGGATACCCAGGGATCGCTCTTGCCGCCGCTCCAGTAGGCAAAGCCGCCGTCCTGGTTCTGCCTTGAGTAGAGGGCCTGGATGAGTTCGGGGATGAGAGCCTTGGCATGGGCCTTGTCCTCCGCTCCAAGCATAGGAAGAAGACTCAGGATAGTGATGCCCCTTGCCGATAACTGCTCCCCGCAGTTATAAGGATACTCCTTCATATCCAGGTACAGCGCCCTTGCGTCAAGTGCGGGGAAGCCAGAAAGCTGCACGGAAGAGCCTTCGGGGATGTCACGGGACTGGCCTTTCTCAAGGACAAAGCGCTCTACCTTTGTTACTTCAGGATAAGGGTTCTGGATGGTAAGCGCTATGGTTTCCGCCGCCTTGTGGCCGGAGCCGGAAGCATTGACGGTAACATGGGTCACGCCTTCTCCGTTTGCCTTGAGGCCGAAACTGACCAGTTTGTCACCCTTTCCGCTGAAACTTAACTTCTGGGTGGCGGGGCCCACGATACTTGCGGGGCCGTCGGCCTTAATGCTTACAGTTGCCTCCTTCACACCGTCTTCCATTGCAAAGACATTCACCGGTACCTTGACTTCTTCTCCGTTTCCCAGGATGCGGGGCAGGGTGGTCACTACCATGAGGGGATTCTGGACGGTGACGGTCTTTTCTGCACTGCCGTAAGCGCCGTCATGGGCAGCGATGAGCATCACGCGAACGCTTCCGACATACATGGGCAGCTTCAGCTTAAGGACATCCGTTCCGCCTGCCTGCAGAGTCCGGGGCTCAATGAACAGCACGGCCGGATTGAAGCGGTTGTCCTTGCGGGCGCTGCGTATGGCATCCTCGTCACCGCCGATTGCAGCAAGCGGGGAAAGTTTTCCGCCATAAGCGCCTATCACCTGGTCATAGAGGTCCCAGGTCTTTACGCCAAGGGCTTCAGGCCTGAGCATCCTGCTCCAGGGATCCGGAGTCTTGAATGCGGTAAGGTCCAGAAGGCCTTCATCCACTATGGCAAGTGTGTAGGTCATAGGCTTCCCGCCCTTTTCCTGTACCTTTACGGTGAATTCTTCCTCAGGGTGCAGGATATCCGGAATTGTTATGGAAGGCGCCAGGTGTGAGCCCGGATTCTCCACATTCACGCGCTGCACGCCGTATAGTCTTATGGGCAGATCATTGGCGCTGTTTCCATAAGGCTGGAGAAGGGTGATGCTGATGTAGAAATTGGGCGCCATTTCCGGCGTTATCTTTATCTCATAGGGTGTATCTTTGTCGGATGTCCTGACCCAGTTTCTGGAGATTACTCCTGAGGCGTTTTCAAGAGATACAAGAGCCCTGCCGTCCTTTGCCCCGGGTATGTAAACGGTGGCTTTTTCTCCCACGGTGTAGGAAGGCTTGTCCGTGGAGAAGGTAATCATGGTAAGTGCCTCGGGGTCCTTCCTGGATGCCCTTCCGCGGTACTCGGGCCAGTCAAAGGTGACAAACGTGCCGCTCACGTGGCCGCTTGCGGTGTCACGGGCAAGGATGAGGTACCTTCCCCATTCGGGGTACTCCTCGCGGGCGGTAAAGGAGGCATCCTTGTCAGAGCTCAGGAGGGAGCCGCCGGCAATTCTTTTGACGGAGTTGCCGCTCACATATGCGTCAAGGTCTCCTCCGGGGCTGTCCCACCACCAGTTCCAGCCCACTTTGTACAGGACATACTCTATCCTGTGGCCCTTGACGCGGTTGCCTCTTGCATCCACGCATGCAATCCGGAACACCTGGTCCTTGTCAGTTTCAAGGTATTCTCCTTCAGGGACCCTTATGCCTACGTATGATTTATAAGGGGAATAGGGGAGAGTTTCCGTTGTAAAGCTCTCTCCTCCTCCGGGCTCCTCCACGGATGTCAATATGGTGGCCTGGAGCATCCCCGGAGCGCTCTGGGCAAGCGGAAGCTGCACCTGGGCGGTGAAGCTTCCCCGTGCATCCGTGCGGCCCTTGTAAAGCTCGAATTCTGCGCTGCTGAAATTGCTTGCGGGGTTGTTGAAAGTATAATTCTCAAAACCCTTGAAGGCTGTGCTTCCCACCTTTTTGAGGGTAAGCTGGGCCCTTGCGTCATTGCCTCCGGCGGCGCCGCCGGTAAGCCAGCTTGCCTGGGTGTTGACGGTTATCCTGTCACCGGCCTGAAGGATGACGTTCCCGTCATTCCCGGCTTGACCGGGAATCTCATACCTTGTGTTTATCTTTAGCCGGTTGGGCTTGATTGTTTCAATGTGGAGAGTTTTGTGGAAACTGCTTCCTCCAACCTTCAGGTATGCGTTCCAGTAGCCTGTGGGGTCGTCGGCCTTGGTGGGGATGGCAAAACTGTAGAAGCCGTCCTTGCCCTTCTTTACATATTTGGCGTAGAACTGGCCTTCGGGGGTGTACACTTCCAGAGTTGCGGGATGGCCTTCCGGGAGGGAAGAATTTTTATCGGCCACAATTGCAGTTACGTGTAGGGTGTCTGAGGGGCGCCATACCCCGCGCTCACCGTATATGAAGCATTTGAGGCCTTTTGAAAGAGTTTCTCCTCCGGTGTCAAAGCGGCTCAGGGAGCGCTGGGCACCGTCCGTGACTTTAAGGTATGCGGTGCTGCCGCCGGCCTTTGCAACTACGGCAAAGGGCTTGCGGGCCACGGGGATTTCTGCAAGGCCGTTTCCGTCCGTGCTTTTCTTTCCAAGGCTCTGGAGCTGGAAGTCAAACGCTTCAATCTGTGCTCCGGAAACAGGCTGGGCGGTGATAAGGTCAGTTGCCGCTACCCAGATGCGGTCTCCATCTGCGTACTGGGCCATGAGACCAAGGTCAGAGGAGAGGAGCTGGACTGCGGGGAAGCGGTCGCTGTCCATATAGTAGGAAGGCTTGGAAGGGTCTTCGGACTCTTCCCAGTTATACTCTTCCCAGTTGTAGTCATTGTCCCAATAGTAACTGTTGGGGGAGTCCCAGATTGATTCATCGGCCTCTGACGGTTTCCCGGAAGGAGCTGAAGGGCTGCACATGTACTGCTGGCCGCCCCAAAGGCTCTGGTCCTTCCTGAAACTGAGCCTGATGCGGTAAATGGCGCCGGGTTCCTGCTTGAACAGGCCGCCGAGGTCTATGCTGTGGGTGTTCCATTTGTGAAGGTCCTTGGACGGGTCAAGGGGAACGTCTCCCTTGTATATGAGCCTTCCGCTGCGCCTGAGGTAGCTCCTTCCGTCAAGGTCGTTGTCCTGGAGGAAGGAAAGGACATTTTTCTCATAGATCTTTATCACGCGTACTTCCACGGCACCAAGGTTTACGGCGCGGAAGGGGAGGATGAGGGCCTGCTTGTCCGGGAGTATATTGCCGGTCAGGGGAATCTCCACGGCGGGCTTCTCCTCACTTACGCCGAAACTCCGTGAGAAAACCTGCCCCAGGGTATTCCCCCGGGCGTCTTTCAAGGCCTGGTCTATGGTGAGACCAAGTTCCTCCGATGCACCTTCAAAGTGCACGTTGATTATGTTCTCGTTTACCTGGACATAGCTCCTTGACACGCCTGTGAGCTCCACAAGGCCTTTCACCTTTGCGTTCACGGGCTCTGCGGTAAGGACAACCTCAATCCTGCCGGGATGAAGGGTGGCTTTCCTTACGCGGAAAGCCCTTCCGTTGTCCATCTCCTCAGGCTCATCTTGAGGCTCCGGTGCACCCTTCACGGTGATGGGAAAGACAAACTCCTGAGGAGCCTCCTTCAGAATTTTCCCAAGGGCGAAACTCACGTTATAGCTTTTTCCAACGGCAAGTTTCTCCGGGGTGTAGGTTACGGAACTGGGGCTGGTCCAGACCACAGTGCCCTCAGTTTTAGGGCTGGTTGTGAAAAGGCCATCCACGGGCATCTGGGCCGCATCTTCCGTAAGGTCAATGCGGATTACGGCATCTTCGGTGACAATGCCGCCGGTGTAAGCCTTGACATAAGGCGCAAAGTCCTCAGCGCTGGGAGAATCGGCCTTTTTGCCGCCGTTTCCGCAACTGCTTAGCCCAAAGGCCGATGCCAGCAGCAGCATTCCGCAAATGAGTCTGGTAGGTAAATCTCTCATAATCAATGTTTTATGAAAAACTGGTTGTGCAAAATGTCCAATCAGATATGTGTAAGTATTTAATAATCAATCATTTAACCGTCAGCGTGGCCAGCCCGTCCCTGAGCCGTGACAGCCCCTCCAGCAGCGTTTGCCGTGGGCAGGCTATGTTCAGGCGCATGAAGCCTTCCCCGGCTTCTCCATATATTGTGCCGGTGCTGAGAACCAGCCCGTGATTTAGCCTGAGGTGCTCACCCAGGGCCTCGCTGAAACCTTCAAGAGGCACCCCTTCAGGCCGATATTCCCTGCAGTCCAGCCACATGAGGTAAGTTCCTTCAAGCGGAGTGGCCGATACCAGCGGCATCTCATCCTCCAGGAAGCAGTACACCGTGCGGGCATTGTGCCAAAGGTATTCACGCAGGGCATCCAGCCAGGGACCGCCCTCACCGTATGCCGCCTGAAGGGCCGTGGCGCCAAACACGTTTACGTCACAGCACTCGTTGTCGTTGATGGCACGGTCCATCTTTGCCAGAATCTCTGTAGAGGCTGCATAGATATTTGCTATCTGAATGCCGGCCAGGTTGAAAGGCTTGGTAGGGGAGAAGCAGGTTACGGAATTTAAAACGTATTCCTGAGGCAGCGTGGCCCATGGGGTGTAGTCATGGCCGGGGAACGTGAGCTCACAGTGGATTTCGTCGGAAACCACAAATACATTGTTCCTGAGGCAGATTTCTGCCATCCTGAGAAGCTCCTCCCTTGTCCACACGCGGCCCACCGGATTGTGAGGGTTACAAAGAAGAAGCACCCTGGACTCTGCGGCCAGTTTCTCCAGAAGTTCCCAGTCTACGGTATAGAGCCCGTTCTCATAGTGCAGCGGACAGGAAACCTGCACGCACTTGTTGTTGCGGATGGCCGGGAAGAAGGCGTTGTAGCAGGGAGTCATGACAATCACTTTGTCTCCCGGAACGGTCATTGCCTTGATGGCCGCGGAATATGCCGCAATAACACCCGTTGTAGGGACAATGGTCTTACGGGAGATGCCCTTCCATCCATGGCGTGAAGAGAACCATCGGTTCATTGAAAGGAAGTAGTTGTCCGGCAGCAGTTCATAGCCAAACACGCCGTGGTCCAGCCTCCTTTGAAGGGCCGCGCGGATTTCAGGGGCAACCTCAAAGTCCATATCGGCCACCCATAGTGGCAGTGTTCCGGGAAACATGTCCCATTTTACACTCTCGGTTCCCCGGCGGTCCGGGCATTGGTCAAAGTTGTAGGTCATGGTATGGTGGTTAAAACATTGTCATTCTGAAAGCATTGTCATTCTGAGCGAAGCGAAGAATCTGTAATGACACAGTCCGCGGGCTTCTTGGCATTCTGGTCCAAAATCACTTCCCCGATGGAATCGGCCTTGATGAATCCGGAACGGGGATTCTTCACGGATACTATGTGACCATTCACGGTAGCCTTCACGGAGCTGTACTCAAACGCAAGGTCTGCGTCAGGGGCAAAGGTGCAGTCTTCAAGGATCAGGTTCTCACAGTAGCAAAGCGGCTGAGTGCCCCCTATGCGGCAGCGCACAAGCCTGAGGTTCCTGGAGTACCAGGCCAGGAACTCTCCGTTTATCACGGAGTCATATACAGTGATGTTCTCGCTTTCCCAGAAGGCGTCCTTTGTCTGGAGGTTGGCGTTGCGGATAACCGCGTTTTTCACATATTGGAAAGAGTAATTTCCATAGAGGGTGTAGCCGTCTATGTCTATGTTTTCAGAGTGCATGAAGATGTAGTTGGCATCATGCGTTTCAAAATTACGGATCTTGATATCCCTGCAGTCCCAGAATGTTTCCTGGGCCATGGGCATACGGACATTCTCCAGGTACACGTCTTGAATGCGCCTGAACATCTTTGGCGCTTCCACAAGGGTGTCATACATCCGGCAGCCGCGGGTGTACCAGAGCGCAGCGCGTGCTCCCTCCCGGAAAACGCAGTTCCTGATGGTAAAGCCGTCGCACTCCCAGAACGGGTATTTGCCGGCAAACTCACAGTCAACAGCTTCAATGTCTGCGCATTCCTTGAGGCTTGATTCTCCCGGGCCGATTTTAACGCCCTCCAGCCTGAGCCCGTCCTTGATGCTGTACAGAGGGCGTTCTCCTTCAAAGTATTGGTTTTTGATTGTTTCCATAGCACTACAAATATACTAATAATTGCTTATTTTTCCACGCCGGGGACAGGCCGATTTTGCCGTGGAAGCAAATGTTTGAAAGTGAGGTGTTTACGCAAAAACGTCTGCCTGGAATCAGGCAGACGTTTTTGCGTAATTAGCTGAAAATCAGCTTTTTTGTTCCACGCTCCGTGTGAATTACATCATACCGCCGGCGGGCATTGCGGGAGCTGCGGGAGCGGGCTCCGGGATGTCCACGATTCCGCACTCAGTGGTAAGGAACATTCCGGCTACGGAAGCTGCGTTCTCAAGTGCCACGCGGGCCACCTTGGTGGGATCAATCACACCGGCCTCATACATCTTCACATACTCATCCGTACGGGCGTTGTAACCGAAGTCACCCTTTCCTTCACGGATTTTGTTGATGATGACGGATGCCTCTACACCTGCGTTGGCTGCAATCTGACGGAGGGGCTCCTCGATTGCGCGCTCGATGATGTGGATACCGGTGGTCT
>CACXNH010000081.1 GCA_902768955.1 uncultured Bacteroidia bacterium
AGGAGTCTGTGCGGCAATGAAATCTGCGTTGGAGGCCTTCTGGATGCCGTATCCCTGGTTCAACCGGGCGTGGTACTTGAGCACTTTCAAGCCAGGAAACCGCACCGCTGCGCGCTCAATCATCTTCTCAGGGTTACCAGAACCAAAACACATCAGTTCAAGGATTTCAGTTCCGGGCTCGTCAAAGTGAATCATAAGCGAATCATCCAGGAAAACGGCTCCGCTCTGCCACTTCACGCATCCAGGCTCCATAAGGCAGTGGACGGAGAAGATATCCGGGCCATTCTGAAGCCTTGAAATCCTCTTAATGTATGCCGGTCTGACGTGGTCCCGGACCAACCCCATTGTGACTGCGGGGTGGAGGTCTGAGATTACATAATCGGCCTTGAAAGAACTGCCGTCCTCACAGGTAACCACCTGATTTTCAATGGCTGTAACCTTCTTTCCATAACGGATGTCAAGGCCTTCGGCAAGAGCCCGGGAGAGTGTTGTCCCGCCGCCTTCAAGGCGCCAGGTGCTCTTTGCGAACGGCCCCAGGATGTGCTCCATCTCAAAGTCGGAGCGGGTATTCAGTCTCAGGAACCCAAGACCTTCATCGGCATCGGCCCTGTACCACGGAAGGTCCATAAGCCCAAGCGGGCGGAATATCTTTTCCAGCGGCTCACCGGGAGCAAGGCCGCCAACGGAGTGGAAGCCTCGGTCGCACATTGCGCCCTCCCACTCAAAGCCGTGGAGGATGCCGCCGGGGAAGGCATTGGCCTCAAGCACCGTGACGGTGAAACCTCTCCTGGAGAGTATCCTTCCGCAGAGAAGCCCGCCAAGGCCGGCGCCAACTATGAGAGCGTCCTTAGACATTCCTTACAATAAGGGTGGAATTGGTTCCGCCAAAACCGAAGGAATTGGAAAGGAAGGTATCAAAGTGGGCGGGGATGGTCTCTCCTGGGATCCAGAGATGGCAGGAATCCTCGTCCGGATTCTCGAAGTTGATATTGCCGGCGATGAAGTCGTTTTTCATCATGAGGATGGAGTAGATCACCTCCGATGCCCCCGCCATCCACATCTCGTGTCCCGTCTGGCTCTTTGTGGAGGTGACGGGAACCGTCTTTTCTCCAAGCACGCGGAAAAGGGCCTTCGCCTCGTTAGCGTCTCCAACGTGGGTGGAAGTGGCGTGAGCATTAACGTAGCCTATCTCCTTCATGTCAATCCCCGCACGGCGGATTGCCATCTCAAGGGAGCGGGCAGGACCGTCTACGTTAGGGGAGGAGATATGGTCTCCATTGGAGGAGAAGCCATAACTAAGGACTTCTGCTATGATGGGGGCTCCGCGCTTGACGGCATGCTCATAGCTTTCAAGGATCACGGTTGCAGCGCCGCCGCCGGGCACCAGGCCGTCACGGTCACGGTCAAACGGACGGCACGCCGCCGCTGGATTGTCTTCACGGGTGGAGAAGGCCGATATCCCGTCGAACGACCCCGTAGCCGCCATATTTACCTCCTGTGCGCCGCCGCAGACCACCATATCCTGGAGGCCGTTCTGTATAAGGAGGGCTCCAAGGCCGATAGCGTGCGAACCGCTTGCGCAGGCACCTGAAACGGTGAGGTTGATGCCCTTGAGGCGGAAAATCACGCCAAGGTTCATGGTGACGGTGGAGTTCATGCTCTGGAAGATGGCACCCGCGCCGCAGAGCATGGTGTCGTGCTTCTCGATGATCTTTGCAACTGATTTGTAGACGGCGTCTGCTGTGGAATCATTTCCGTAAAGGAGGCCAACCTCATTGGCGTCCAGATAATCCTGGTCAATTCCTGCCATCTTGAGGGCATCACGTGTTGCGCAGTATGCGTAAAGAGCCGGTTCAGGCATATAAGCGCGCTGAGCACGGGGGAGTTCCTTCTTGAGGTCCGGAGCCGGAACAAAGGATGTGAGCCCGCTGCGGAAACCCATTTCTTTGCGTACAGGGTCCAGGACTATGCCGGATTTTCCTTTATATAGTGATTCTTTAACTTCTTCAAGGGTGGTACCAAGGCAGGACCATATGCCCATGCCGGTAATAACTACACGATTCATCATTTGAATATAGATTTAGGGCTGCAAAGATACTGATTTACTCCGAGAGTTCCAACCAGCGCATCTCTGCGGCGTCAAGTTCGTCTTTGAGGGTGCCGTAACGGAGTGATGCCTCCTGCAGTTCCCTGGCAGATAAAGTGCCGGAGGAAAGCCTTGCCTCCAGTTCCGCCTTTTCCTCCTCAAGTGCCGGGAGGCGCTCCTCCAGCGCCTTCAGTTCCTGCTGCTCTTTCCAGGTAAGTTTACGGTGTTTGGGAGATTCCCGGTCGGTGCCGGGAATGACGGCTTTTTGTTTTGCTTTTGAGGCGTCATTGCCGGCTTGACCGGCAATCTTCTTCTGCGCAGCCTCGTAATCCTTTATGAATGTGCGGTACTCCGTGTAATTGCCAACGAAATCCTTCACCACGCCGTCTCCGCAGAACACAAAGAGGTGGTCTACAAGGCGGTCAAGGAAATGACGGTCATGGGAGACTATGATAAGCGACCCCTTGAACTCCTGAAGGTATTCCTCAAGTATCTCAAGGGTCATGATGTCAAGGTCGTTGGTGGGCTCGTCCAGGATGAGGAAGTTTGGCTCCTTCATCAGGATTGTAAGAAGGTAGAGCCTCCGTTTTTCGCCGCCGGAGAGCCTCTCCACCGGGTTATTCAGCATATCGTGGGTGAAGAGGAACCGGCCCAGAAGGTGGGTGTCGTTCACTGTTTCAAGCACGGTCTGGCCCGGTTTGAACTCCATTCCGGACTGGTGGTAATAGCCAATCCTGAGAGACTCCCCAAGGTCCACAACGCCCTCCATCCGGCCTCCCAGTTCCGGCTTCCAGCCGCCTGTAATGAGGTTGAGGAAAGTGGTTTTTCCGGCGGCGTTCCGCCCCACTATTCCAACGCGTTCATATCTCTGGAAATTATATGTGAAGTCCTTCAGGTAGCATTTCCCGTCCCAGTAGAAACTAAGGTTACGGCAGTTTATGACCTTGTTGCCAAGATAGGTTCCCTTGATCTGGGTCTCGGACATGTCCACCTTCTTTGTGATGTAAGCGTCTTCGGCCCTTTCCTTTATGTCCCAGAATGCCTGCTTGCGGTATTTTGCCTTTCCTGTGCGGGCGCAGGGGCTGGCGTGCATCCACTCCAGTTCACGGCGGAAAAGGTTACGCACTTTCTCCGTTTCCGCGTTATAGTTGTCTATCCTTTCCTGCCTCTTTTCAAGGAAATTCATATAGTCTCCGCGGTAGATGAAGATGCCCCCGCGGTCCATTTCCATAACGGTATTGCACACGCGGTCCAGGAAATAGCGGTCATGCGTAACCATGAAAAGAGTGCATCTGGAGTGCTTCAGATGAGCCTCCAGAAACTCTATGGCGTCTATATCAAGGTGGTTGGTGGGCTCGTCCATTATGTAGAAATCGGCCTCGGAGGCCAGCATCCTTGTGAGCGCCACACGTTTTACCTCTCCGCCGGAGAGATCCTTCATGAGCTTGTTCCTGTCCAGGAGGCCAAATTGGTCCAGAAGGCGGTTTACCCTCAGTTCATACTGCCAGAGGTGGTCCTGGTCCAGTTCCCGCGTCCATTCCACGGAATCTTCCATAATCTGGTCGAAGATGGATTTACCGGGGTCATAGGCGTAATCCTGCTCAAGGAAAGCGATGCGGATGTCTTTGAGGAAGAGGACCTTTCCGCCGCTGTCGGAGAAGTCTTTTCCGGCAAGGATCTTCAGGAGGGAAGTCTTTCCCGTGCCGTTTGGGGCGATGAGGGCCACCTTGTCCCCTTCATTGATATTGAAGTCAATTCCCTTGAACAGGACCTTGGGGCCGTAACTTTTGGAAATATTCTCTATTTGCAGATAACTTGGCATTCTATACCTCCCTGCGATTATAGGCCTTCAGGGCGGCGCGGATGAGCATGAGGCTGCGTTGGAGGTCTTCACGGCACAGGACATAGGCAAGGCGCACCTGGTTGCGGCCAAGGTCCGGGTTGCGGTAGAAGCCGGCAGCGGGGGCCATCATAACTGTCTCTCCGTCCATGCGGAAGTCTGTCAGGCACCAGCGGCAAAAATCCTCGGCATCGGCCACGGGAAGACTGGCAACGGTGTAGAAAGCGCCGTGGGGCATGGGGGAGAACACTCCCGGAATGCTGTTGAGGCCCTTTATGAAGAAATCCCTCCTGGCCTTATACTCTTTGTAACACTCACGGGAATACTCCTCAGTGCCTTCAATTGATGCATCGGCCACAATCTGGCCCAGCAGAGGCGGGCTCAGGCGGGCCTGGCAGTATTTCATGATAGTATCATAGACCATGCGGTTGTGAGTCACTATCATACCAATACGTATGCCGCACTCGGAGTATCTCTTGCTCACTGAATCTATTAGGATGGCATTTTCCGGAATGCCGAGGCTCATCACGCTCACGTAGGGCTCGTCCGTGTACACAAACTCACGGTATACCTCATCGGAGATAAGGTAGAGGTCATATTTGAGGACCAGCTCCTTTATCTTCCGTAAGTCTTCCGGGGAATACACTGCACCTGTGGGGTTTCCGGGATTGCACAGCAGGATTGCGCGGGTCTTGGGAGTGATTACGTCTTCAAAAGCCTCCATGGGAGGTAGCTTGAAGCCGTCCTCGATATATGAGGTTACGGTTTTGACCACAATGCCGGCTGTAACCGCAAAAGAGATATAGTTTGCGTATCCGGGCTCCACCATGATCATCTCGTCTCCGGGGTTCATGCAGGCAAGGAACGTAAGGAGGATGCCCTCTGAACCACCTGCGGTGACAATAATGTTTTCCGGGGCAATGTCATTGATGCCAAACTTGGCATAGTATCCAACCAGTTTCCGCCTCAGGCTCAGGAAACCCTCCGAAGGACTGTATTCCAGGGTTTTTCTCTCAATGTTTTTTAGTGCATCAAGGCCCTTTTGAGGAGTGGGAAGGTCTGGCTGGCCGATATTGAGGTGGTACACTTTCACGCCCTGGCGTTTTGCTTCGTTTGCCAGCGGGGCAAGTTTACGAATGGGGGAAGACGGCATCTCAAGGCCGCGGCGGGATATCTTTGGCATAGTTTACAGGATTCCTAGCATACGGCTGCGAACAAGGAGGGCGGCTCCTGTGGGGGCGGCTTTCTGGCGCAGCTGTGTGAGTTTGATGGATGTATCTTTGTTTGCGATGTTCAGGACGTGACGCTTGATGGCCGTGCGGATAGGGAGCATAAGATAGTCTCCCGCGGCAACGGCCACCTTTCCGCCAATCACCACAAGTTCCGGATTGAAGATATTGATAAGGCCAGCAAGGCCGCGGCCAAGGTTGAGCCCCAGTTTCTCCACAACTTCAATGGCAAGGCTGTCCTCGTTCTTGATAGCCTCAAAAATGTCGTTGAGGTTCACTTTGCCATTTGCCTTGAACTTTCCGGCAAGGGAGGAGGCCCTGCCGCCCTGGAGTTTCTCCACCATTTTCCTAACAAGCGCACTTCCGGAAGCTCCGGTTTCAAGGCAGCCCACTTTTCCGCATCGGCACATTATACCGTTGTCCAGGAGAGGGAAGTGGCCGAACTCACCGCTGTAACCGGATGTTCCGCAGTAGAGGTGTCCGCCAAGGATCATACCCATTCCAAGGCCCCAGCTTACGTTTACATAAAGCATATTCTTCTCCTTGAGGCTGCCGCCAAGGTATTCTCCGTAGGTCATGGCGCGGGAGTCGTTCTCAAGCACAACGTGGAGGTTGAGATCATCCTGGAGTATCTGGCTTATGGGACGCCTGTCATCGAATGAATAGAGGTTGGAATAGCCTGTGACGGGGTTTACGCGCCCGGGGATGCTTACCCCAAGGCCCATGAGCTTGCTCCAGGGGATATCCGTTCCGCTGATGAAGTCACGGATGGAAGCGGCCAGCCTGTGCACGGATTCCTCGTTGGCCTCCAGGCTCAGGGGAATATCGTCCTTGAAAATCTTGAGGCCGCCCTTGAAGTCTGTTATGGCCATGCTGGCGTGTGAATTGCGGATATCCATGCCCATGAAATAACCGGCCTCAGGGTTGAGGCCATAAATTGAGGGACGCCTGCCGCCGGAAGTGCCGGATTTTCCAAGATCAACCATGAAGCCCTCTTCCATGAGTTCTCCGATGAGCTTGGTGGCGGTGGGAACGGATGCTCCTATAGCCTCACTGATGGCCGATATGCTATGTTCTCCATGTTCTATGCACAGATAGAGTATTTGTTTTTTAAGGATGGAGTTCTTAGTATCTTTTTTCTCCAAAAACGTCTCTCTCATGGCTAAAATTTTATTAACAGTACAAAGATAAGAAAATATTTTAAAAAATAACGATTAGAGAAAAAATATGTATCTTTGTAACCTATTATGTTTTTGAAACTGAAAAAGTGGCTGCGGGAATTCCGCCTCTCCCTCAGGATGAAAATGACGCTGTCTTTCAGCGCCATAGCGGTTGTGCTCCTGATGTCAAGCGTCATCTCCATTCTGGAATACAGGCACATGTCCAATTATGTGTCAACCATGATTGCCAACGATATAAGCAATATCCATGTGACCCAGAACATGATAGATGCCGTGGACGCCTATAATCTCCGGATGCTTGCCGTGATAGGAGACGACGGCCTGAGTTCCCTCCCGGATTTCAACCGCACGGAATTCATGAGCCGCTGTGACTCCCTCCGTCTTTCCTTTGTAGCAGGGCCTCTCGCAGATTCCGTGGTTTACGCATACTCCGCATACATGCTTGCATCCCTGGAACTTGAAGATGTCCTTGAGTCCAATTTCATAGATTCCCGTGACTGGTACTTCAACCGCCTCCAGCCCATTTTTGGCCGTATGAGAGGCTATCTTGACAAGCTCAGCACTGCCATGTACTCTGAACTCCAGGAGAATTCCGCCAATTTCGACCGCGGCTTCTACCGCAGCATAATCCCCGGCGCCGTGGCTGTGTCCGTTGCCATCCTCCTGGTATTCATGCTGCTGTTCTACATCATGGTTTACTACGTGAGGCCAATATACGGAATGCGCAACGCCCTGAGGGACTTCCTTCAGTTCCGTCACCGCTACACCTATGAGTTTGAAAACTCAGACCAGCTTGGCCAGCTCAATGAATCCCTGACCAACCTCACGGAGGAAAACCGCAACCTGAGGCGGCGCATCTCAGAAATGAAGGAAAACGGCAAATGAACCTGAAGGTAATATCCAGGAACGTGGGTATCGCGCTTGTGGTGAGCGCGCTGTTCATGCTGCTGTCCGTGTTCGTATCCCTTGCAAACGGGCAGGATAGCGCCCTGGCGCCCCTTCTCATCAGCTTTACCATCACCTTCGCGGTGGGCATTTTCCCTTTTATCTTTGTTAAGAAAACTCCACACATAAGCCTGAAGGACGGTTACTGGATCATCTTCCTGTCCTGGCTTCTGGCCTTTGTGTTCGGCTCCCTTCCGTATGCCCTGTGGGGCGGCCCTTTCACCGTCATAAACGCCTGGTTTGAGAGCGTTTCCGGTTTTACCACCACCGGCGCCACCATCCTTG